>NZ_JBEZLR010000068.1:0-54726 GCF_040652275.1 Streptomyces sp. NPDC048275 | reverse complement strand
ACGCCAACGTCGCCCGTACACGGTTCACTTGGTGTGCATCCACACACTCACCATGCTCCCGAACAGGCCCGACCGGAAGACCTAACGGAGTCCTATTAGTCCCAGACCGGGTTGCCGAACTGGTCGGCGGAGTCCCAGACCGGGTTGCCGAACTGGTCGGCGGAAGCCTTGATGTCCGATGGGGCAGGCGCGACAGAAAGAACCGTGACTGCTGCGCCCAGGCAAGCAACGGAGACAAGAATTCCGGCAATCGTCTTGGCAAAGGTAGAGATCACGGAAGCACACCTTCTTGCGAGTATCGGGACACTTATCGGCACAGACCCGGGCTTGATCGAGTCAAGGGGTACTGCGTTCTGGCACTCGGGCTTGGCCCTGACTGCCGACACTCATAACTTTGGCCGAGGTTGATCATCGCTGGAAGAGTTCGTGGGTGGCCCCAACTGGCCCAGACCCAATGGGACCAGCAACGGGACCTCGGCACGTACCAGAGTCCAGCTCTTCAGGGCCGCGTGGCAGCTGAGGAGACGACGAGTGAAGGTGGAGGCTTGCACTTCCGCAGCTCGCAACGAGGGGGCCAGGAGCCAGATACCAAGAGTGGGGTGGGGCTGTGAGAAGGGGTGCAGTGTTACGTGCTCCACTCCATCAACTGGTCGGGCGAACGCCATCAGGTCTCCCTGTGACAGGCCCGGGAAGTCCGCCCTATTGGGGTTGGTCACGTGCGCATGGACGATATACATGGGTCGAGAGTGGCGACTTGGTGGAAACTGCGCCATACACGTGGCTTGTGCTTTTTGATCCATGGCCCAAAAAGGCCAGATACGGTGAAGCCGACGTCATGCGAAGATCGTCATGACCCGGGGAGGGGTGGTGGCCTTCATGCTGATGGCGCTCGGACTGGACCAAGACACTGAAGTGCTTTACCGGACCATGCTGATACATCCGACTGCAGATTTAGCTGCATTCTGCGAGATACTTGGCAGATCTGAAGGCGCTGTGCGTCAAGCCCTCGACCGGCTAAGTGAGCTGGGATTGGTGCGAAACTCATATGAGGAGCCGGGGCAGCTGCGGGCAGTCAGCCCTGAACTCGGTCTGGACTTGTTGCTGGCACGCCAGCAAGCCGAGCTGGCCGCACAACAGCAACGTATCGAAGCTTCCCGTGCCGCTGCCGCACAGCTCATTGCGGATTACGCGCAGTTGCGCCCCGCAGCTGCGCAACCCGGTGTCGAGCAACTGGTCGGGATTGACGCAATCCGGGACCGG
Organism: Streptomyces sp. NPDC048275; assembly: GCF_040652275.1. Classification (NCBI taxonomy): domain Bacteria; kingdom Bacillati; phylum Actinomycetota; class Actinomycetes; order Kitasatosporales; family Streptomycetaceae; genus Streptomyces; species Streptomyces sp. NPDC048275. The sequence goes on along the minus strand of NZ_JBEZLR010000068.1, from coordinate 53,466 downwards.
CTCGCCGAGCTGACACACGACACCCGTGATGAAGTCATGACATTCTCGCCCGGTCACCTGTCGCTTGAAGCGATCGATGCGGTGAAACCGCTCGATGAACAACTATCCAATCGTGGAGTCACTTCTCGCACCGTATATCTAGCTAGTGCGCGCAACAGTCCGCGCATGGCCGAGTATCTAGCATGGCTAGTCAACGAGGGGGCTCACGTGCGGACTGTGGCAACTTTGCCCACCCGCATGGTGATATTCGACCGCTCCCAGGCAGTCATCCCCGTCAAATGCGAGGACACGGCGGACAGTGCCGTGCTCCTCACCGGGGAAGGAAACCTTGCCATGCTCTGTGCCCACTTCGAAAGTGTCTGGGATACTGCCCAACCGCTGTCCGACAAGCCACGTCTCGATGCACATGACCTTACCGACAGTGAGCGCACCACTCTGAAACTCCTCTCGGTGGGCCATACCGACGAGACCATTGCGAAGCGCCTCGGGGTCTCGCACCGCACGGCACGTCGCATCGCCACCAGCCTTATGGAGCGACTCAGTGCTCGCAGCCGCTTCGAAGCCGGAGTACAGGCAGTTAAACACGGCTGGCTGTAGACCCCTCAGTTGCAGATCACGGGCCTTGACCCAAGGCCGGGTAGTTAGCGTTTCCACAGGTCATGCAAGGGGTTCGTCATCTGTGTGATTGCCGTTTAGCGGCCCGTGCGGGCTCTCTTGATCATTCCCCTCTCGGTCCAGCGAGCGAGTTGTCGATAGGTGGCGACGAGGGTGACGTCGCCGAGGAGCTCGGCGATCTCCCTCGAGCGCCGCAGCCGTTCGGGTTCTACCTGCATGATGGCCAGGACACGTGCCATGCGGCTGCCGGTCTTGCCGTTGCCGGTGTTCTCCGGGACGGTTGTCGCGGGCAGTGCGGGCTCCGGCGATGGCGGCGGCAGGAGAGTGCGGGAGCACTTGGACCCGGCGGCGTCGCTGAAGAAGGAGAACCCGTTGCGGTCGGCGGCCCAGACCCGCCGGATCATCGGTGCTCAGAGAGGCCGGGCACCGGATGAACGCACCATCCAGCGGATGAGCGGAACGCGGTGGGCAAGGTACTGAAGGGCGCGCGGACGCAAACGTGACTGAATCTGCACAGCGTATGCGTAACTGCGGTACAGGTGGGCTCTGTTGGTGTGGAGTTGTCCTGGTTGGAGCTGCCGTGTCAATAGCTGTCGATTTCCTGTGCGGCGCTATATGTAGAGAATCTGCCCTCAAGTCGTGTGCATGCATGCATGGATGAGTAGCCGACTGTTTCAACTGCCCTGCTGAGAGGAGCGACCGACTGGATGCCGGGAACGCTCCGTGATTTGATCCTGCGCACCGCCGGGATCGCGCCAAGGTGTCCGGAAACGGATGGCGCGCGCCTGTGGTTGCGGCCGACCGTCTATCCCCAACTTGGCCGCTCCCCCTTGTGGAACATCCATACGAAGGGCAGTTTCATCATGAACTCCGCTCCCCAGGTTCAGTCCCTTGAAATCTCTGACGCCGAGCTGGACACCGTCTCCGGCGGCCTGAGCCCGCAGGTCGGCATCGCCGCCGGCCCTACGGCGATCAGCAGCTCGGACCTCGTGGGTCAGTTCGGCACGGTCAAGGATGAGGTCCTGGACACCGTCGGCCAGTACCACCAGGTCGGCGTCACTGCCTCCTTCTGATCGCCAGATCGCGGGACTTCCTCGTCGCGGGATCGCTGATATCGGCAGCCTGACCGCTGATCGGCGTCCACGGCGACAAGCCCCCTACCAGCGGCTCTTCGCTGGTAGGGGGCTTGATCGTTAGGGGTTGCTTCTTCTTGCCCCGGGTCTTGTCGTGGATCTTGGTGCACCCCGCCGTGCCGTGTCCACCCCCACTGAGGGCGCCAGCACCAGGGGGCGCACAATCGGTGTTGATTACTGAGGGGGGCTACAGGTGAACGGGCGTTACCCCAAGGCCGGGTAGTTAGCGTTTTCGCAGGTCACGCAAGTGGGGCTGGAGACCATGGCGTTGCGGCGTAGAGGCCGGGGCCGAGTTTGTGGATGAGGCCGCTGGCGGCCCACCGATTCAGTTGTCTGTACATGGTCTCCAGAGTGACATCGCCGAAGTGGGCGGCGATTTCACGGGGCTGCCAGAGACGCGTGGGGTCTTCCTGGAGCAGGGCCAGGATGCGGTGTCGGCGCCGCGCGGCTGGGGCGGCGTGCCGGTCGTCCCGGGAGGCCGAGGGAAGTGCGGGTGAGTGAGTTGCCGCCAACTTGAAGTCCCAGGTCAAAGGGCTGGTGTGATCGGTCCTCGGGGTACTCGTGCTGGTCGCGGGCGTGAGTCCACGGAGAAGATCATCCGTCAGCGGTTGACTTCGAGGTTCGTCAGGACGAACAGAGCGCGCAGGAGTTGGGTGGCCCGGGCGGGGTCGCTACGGAGCTTGGTGAGGATCCGCCAGTTCTTGAGGTGGGCGAAGCCGTGCTCGACCGGTGCGCGTCCGACGGCGAGGACGCGGTTGGCATCCTTCTGGCCTGGGGTGAGCTTGTGGGTGCGGCTGGCGGTGTAGCCGGTGACGATCACGGGGTCGCGGATGTCGTTGTCCAGGCCGCGGAAGCCGAGATCGGCCAACGCCCCGAGGCCGGCCGCGCGCAGGTGGGCCAGGATGTGGTCGTGTCGGGCGGCGGTGTTGTCGTGGGTGCGGCCGGGCCGGGCGGCGGATATCCAGATCAGGCGGCCCTTCTCGTCGGTCAGGGCGAGGAAATGCAGGCCATGGCTGCGGTGCTTGCCGGAATAGTTCCGCCGGTCGGCCCTCCCGGTGCGACGCTGGGTGCGGATGAGAGTGCCGTCGATCAGAACCACCTCCCCGCCCTGCTTGGCGACCTTCATCAGGGCGCGGTCCAGGCGCGGCGCCTGGGAGGCGAGCAGTCCGATCAGCTCGTCGCGCCAGCGACGGACCGTGGACTCGGACACGTCGTTGCCGCCGGCCATGTCGGCCAGGCGCTGGTCGTGACGCAGCACGGCCAGGACGATCACCGCGATCTTCCCGGCGGCAGAATCCGCCACCTGGACCGAATCGCCTTCAGATGGCGTCGCAGTAGATCGGCGAGGTGGTTGACGGTGCGCGTGGACAGCGGCAGACGGCACTGGTAGACAAGCGAGCAGGTGTCCTTGGCGCGCTCTTTGGTATTCGTCACACAATTCCAACGGCCACCGGGGGCACCCCGGTTACGCCTGTGCAGAGCCGCTCCGAGTGGCGGCGTTCCCGGTCACAGGCGAGTGCTGAACCGGCCGTCGGGCAGTTTCCGGAGCCAGCCGCGAGCGACGAGTCTGACCAGCTTTCCGCGCAACGGTTCGAGTTTGGCCCGCACGCTGACGTCCACTCCCACCGCTTCGCCGACCTCGCGGGCCATGACCGGTCCGGCGGCCTGTCGCACGGCGGCGAGGATGCGCTGGTAGTCCGGCGGGAGCGTGGCCTCCTCCAGACCCGACGTGCGGTGCGGGATCAGCATCACCGCCTGCCCACCCACTTGCCCGGGCGTCGGCGCGGCCGAGGCGCGTTCACCGGCGAGCTGTTCGCTCACCCGTTCAAGGACCCGCTCGGCGACGGCGAGTTCGTCCCGCTCGGCCCGCACCTCCGCAAGCTGCTTGGCCAGCAGTTCTTCGAGTTCGTCCAGCTCCGCGCGCCGCGCGGTGATCCGTTCCAGCAGCTCAGGGTCCAGCATGCCCAGGATCGTAGAGGGCCGTCCGGCCCCAGCGGGCAGGAACCGGAATGCGCTCGCGCTTCGGAGCTGCGGAAGGGGCCGGCTCGTCGTCAGTGCGCCCAAGGCAGACGAACCGCCTCGATTTCAGAGTCGTTCAGCAACGCGTTGATGAGGGTTGGGGGCCCGGCGACCTTGGTGGCCCACAGGTCGTAGTCGGTGCACAGGACCCAGGAGCGGTCATCAGCCCAGAGGTTGGCCGGGCTGAAATCTGCCTCGGAGTGGTCGTAGAGGATCTCGGCGTCGCCGAGCCGACCCGCACGCACGTGGAGGTTGTCGAAGTCGACGGCTCCGAGCATCAGCGGGTTGTAGTAGGCCAGGCAGCGAGTGTCCGGGCCTGTGGGGCTGTACTGGGTGAGGATGGCGATCAGCCGGTTCCAGGTCTCACGGTCCAGGCTCCCCTCGGTCGGCGGGACCATGCCCAGCGGCCAGCTGCCCTCCTTCTTGGCCGAGGGAAAGCAACGGTAGGAGGGCATCAGCCCGTCGGGCACGACCGGGTCACCGGTCCGCCGGGCAAGCTCGGCCCAGCGCAGCCGTCGCCAGCCGGGGCCCGGGTGCTGGGCACGGCCCAGCCCTCCTCCCGTGGCGACGCCCACGGCGTCGAGGTCGAGGCCCGCGATGATGTGGGGCAGGGCGCTTCCGTCGGTAAGACGTGCCTGGTGGTACTCGTGATACGACACATCTTCCGGCCCCTGCTCTTGCTCGTACATGGCGTTGAGCACCCACACCGCGTCGGGCATCGCCGGAGGCATGAACCCTGTGATGCCGTCGCCGCACAGCTCCAGCAGCCAGTCGGTGGCCCCGGACGGCACAAGCGGCCACAGGCTTGACATCAGGTTCGACTCCTCGGACACGTGCTCATGGTCCCAGGTGCGAACCCGCCCTCCCTCGATGGGCCGACATCGTGCCGCCCGAACCTCGCTGCCCGACCCTCCGTACACCTGGCCGGGATAGCGAGGCGTACCTCAAGAACCAGCAAGCCGACCGCTGACGAACGATCTACGCCTCAGACTTCCGCCCGCGACCAGCATGAGTACCCCGAGCGCCGGTCACGCCAGCCCTTTGACCTGCGACTTCAAGTTGGCGAAGGCTCAGTGCGTTACATCGTGCACGACACATCGCGCCGCGCGCCCCATGCGCACCGCGCCGCGTGTGGGCGGTGCGCGGCTGTGCGGGCTGGTCAAGGCCGGAAATCCAGCCGGGCAGAAGCGTTTTGCCGCCAACGATCAGTAATCAACCCACCGCGTGGAGTGGTTCCGGCTACAGGTGTGCTGGGACGTTCTGTGACGGGGAGGGCTGGTCGGTGGTTCTGTCGATCAATGTTGCGGTTCTGCTGGCGGTCATCATCGTCGTGCGGTTGCGGCGGCGCACAGAGGCCCGAAGCCGGAACGACGAGAAGCTGACCGTCGTGATCGTGTTGGTCTTCGGCGTGCTGATCGCCCCTACCGCGTTCGGCCAGACTGTCTTCGACGTCGTCGGCCAACTCGCGCAGGGCGTTACCCAGTCGGGCAGCCCCTGAGCTCTGTGCCCTTCCCGAGCCGCCCTGAGGCTGCGGCGCTGTGGCATCGGTCACAGACAAACACTCATCCGCTACCTGGTCCAGGTGAAAACGGACGCCTGGGAGCGGTGGCCGTCAGGTTGCAGACAAGACATCCGATGCAGTTGATCTGTCAAGCGGCGGCGGTTGGCTGTGGTGTCAGTGGGGTGTGACAGCATCCGCCGAATGACGAGTGCACACGCAGGACGCGGCTTGGAGATGTTCCGGGTAGGCGACTTCCCCATCTACACGTTGACCTTCGTACGGGGGCTGAGCCCTGTCGAGTTGCTCACCCGCATGAGAGTTGACCAGGAAACCCTCGCACTTCGCGACGGGATGGATCTGTCGGACGACTTCGGCGACGACCTTCTCGACGATGAGGAACCCGTCGTCACCACGGGCGTCGATGGAGCATGGACCTGGGTGTGGGAACAGGGTGGTGTGCACGGGCTCGAGGAGCAGATCTTGAGCGCCGTGTCCGTCGGCACCGAGGCCGTTGCCCTGCACCACAACGAGAAGCCGATGTACTGGTTCAAGTACGCGGTCGACGGCGAGGTCATCGTCGACTTTCACACGCTCCAGGCGATTGAGCCGACCGGGCAGGACCCGACACGGCTCGATGAGCACATGCGGCCGTTGGGGCTCGTCCCTGGCGAGTGTCCCCCTCTCTATGGCGTCCTGTCGCTTGTCGAGAACGCTTTCGGTATCCGGCTGACACACCCCGGGGAGGTGGACGATCCGCGTATGAGCGGCCGGTTGAGCCCTTTGCCGGAGTGACTCCTCATGTGACTGGACCGTCCCAGTTCGGTGGAGGGGACTGTCAAGCAGCCGCTGCAAGGGTGACGATCGGCGGGGCCGGGAAGGTCTCGTCGTAGGGGACATTGTTGGTGAGGCAGTGGTGGAGGCATCCGAGGAGGCGGTTGAAGAGGTTGCGTTGGGCGGCGGTGTGCCGTTCTCCGGCTTCGCGTCGGCGGTCGTAGTGGGCCCGTGCGCCGGGTGAGGAGAGGGCCGAGAAGGCCCAGAGGTATCCGGCTGCGGCGAGTCGCTGGTTCTTGACCCGGCGGGCCATGACGGAGAGGCTTCTGCCGGAGGCCCGGGTGACCGGTGCGGCCCCGGCGAAGGCCTTGAGGCCCTTGGCGTCGGTGAAGCGGGAACGGTCGTCGCCGATCTCGGCGAGTACCCGGGCGCCGGTGAGAGATCCGAGCCCTGGGAAGCTGGTGATGATCTCGGCGTCCGGGTGCGTATCGAAAGACTCCACCGTCGCGGTGGTGAGTTCCTCGACGCTCTCGCAGGTCGCGGCGAGTTGCCGCAGCAGCGCGAGGGTTTGCAGGCCCATGGCGTGCTCGACCTGGGGCAGGTGTCTCATCTGCGGGAGCCGGAAGGCTTCGCGGAGGCGTTCGGCTTCCGCGTCGATGCCGCGTTTGCGGCCGGCTTTCTTCACCAGGGACCGCAGCTGGGTGCGGGTGAGTCTGGCGGCCTGGGCTGGGGTCGGGGCGGCGGTCAGGACGGTCCGGGCGAGTGGTAAGCACAGTCCTTCGCGGGTGTGCGCGAAGGCGGCGATGAAGCCGGGAAGTACTCCCGCAGGTGTGAGCGGAGCTTGTTGCCGGCCTGGACGCGGTCCCAGACCGCGTCCTGCTGGGCCCGGGCGAGAACGGCGATGGCCTGGACGAGTTCGCTGTCGGCGGGCAGCTGCCTGTGTACGGCCATGTCCGTGCGGAGGATGTTCGCCAGGACCATGGCGTCGAGGTGGTCGGACTTCTTGCGGGCGACCGCGTGACGTTCTCGATACCGGGCCGCGGCCATCGGGTTGATCGCGTAGACGGGCCGTCCGGTTGCTCGCAGGCAGGCGACCAGCAGGCCACGGGAGGTCTCGATGGCCACCGGGATCGGCGTGTCCGCAGTGTCGCCGTGTGCGGTGAGCAGGTCGAGGAGCTGTTGCAGGCCCGTGGCGTTGTCCTCGATCCGGGCCCGGCCTAACAGGGTTCCTTCGTGGTCGACCAGGGCGATGTCGTGGTGGTCACTGGCCCAGTCGATGCCGCAGAACACTTTCATCGTGTGCTTCAGGTCCTCTCGGTCGGGGGCGTGTTGCTGCTGGTCGCAGCCGTGCGGGGGCACGCGTCTCCCTAATGGAAGGGCTCGATGGCCCTGCATCCGATTAGCCGTTCGTGACCCCAGCGATCCGCAGGGCCCTCGGTCTGTGAAGGAGCTCGTACGGTTCCTGGTTCTTTGAGAGGTGACCCCTGCGAACGGCTTGGACCACGACCTATAACGATCCGATCATCGGACTGGATGCGGCGCGGACACCGAGGTGACAGCGGACGGGACCGGGGGTCGGCTCTTGTCCAAGGGATCAGGTCCCGGGGGTGTTCTGACGACTTCCCGGCACCGACCGCTACCACCACGAACGGGATGTGAAGCCGGAGGTCGCGCTCTTTTTCAAGACCTCTGGGGCCGGGTAACGGGTAGCGATCCGCCGGCTTCGTCGCCCATTAGGGGTGCTTTCTCACGGTGGCTCCGGCCCGTACGCCTCGCGTGTGCGGGCAGGACCTGTCACCGATCCGGCCGCGTACGGCCGGAGAATCCCGAGGACGCGATGGCCACCGCACCCCTCCCGCCGACCCCGCCGACGCCGTCGACCGGGTCGGACGGCGCTGCGACAGCGAGCCCCGCAACGAGCCCTGTGGCGAGCCACGCTCCCAGCCCCGCAGCTCCGAGCCGCCGTCTGGCGGTTGTCGCTGATCAGGCCCCCTCTTCGCCCGCCTGGGCCGGTTGCAACTCCTCTTCTCCCAGCACTGATGTGCCTGGAGAAGCGTCCCGGGCCCGAGAGGCCGCGGCGACGAAGGCCGGCGCGGAGATCCGGGGCGAAGTCCTCCTGACGCTCGCCCAGCTGCGTCTGGCCACGCCCCGCCAGCTCAAGGCGCTGCTGCTGCCGCACCATCAGGACACGGACTACGTCCGTCGCGCGCTGCGCAACCTGGGCGACGAATCCCCGGCCCTGGTCGGCCGGACCCACCGCGCCCAGCAGAGCTACTGGTACTGCACCCCGGCCGGTCTCGCCGAAGCCGCCGCTTCCGGCGAACTCGCACCGAGGGCCGGCCGGACCACCGGTCAGCGCGCGGCCAGCAGGACGGGCTTGCGCGGGCACGGCCTCGCCCTGGTCGACACCGTCGTCGCCTTCCACGAGGCGGAGGTGGCCGACCACGCCGACTGGCAGGTGGAAGTCGCCCACCCCACTCCGGCCGGGAACCTGGTGCCCGACGGCGTGGTGCTCCTGGCCGACGGCTCCAGCGCGTTCGTGGAGGTCGACCGCACGATGTCCTACGCCCGCCTGGTCGCCAAGCTGGAGCGCTACGACGCCTACCGCAAGGCACCCGCGAGCGGGCGCGGCAACGCCGCCCGGGCCCCGCGCAGCCACTGGCAGGAGACGTACGCCGGGTCGTCCATGAACCGGCCGTTCCCGCCGGTGCTGTTCGTCTTCGCCCTGGCCCCGCGCCGCGCGGCACCGGCAACGAGGGAGTCCGCCTTCCACGAGCGCGCCCGCCGCGTCTCGGGCGTGAACTACCGACTCACCGTGGCGACCACGACCCTGGCGCAGCTGACCAGGCAGGGGCCCGACCAGGCGGTGTGGCGGGCCGTCGGCCACGGCGAGGACCGCCTCGCCCTGGCCGCGCTGCCGAAGGCACGGTGAACACCGCGGGCCCGGCCACTCAGGCCGGGCCCGCCGCCCGCACCCCCGTTGTCGGTGGCGGCTGGAAGGCTGGTCGGATGAACGCAGACGAGCAGCTGCTGCGCGGCCGGGTCTACGGCCACGACCACGACGACCCCAACCCCGGCCCGCTGCCGCACCAGACGTACGCCGCGCTCATAGGCGGGCCGCTGGACGGACTGCTGCTGGACATCACGGGCTGGCGGCCGGAGGAAGTCGACGACGGCGCCGCCCTGCCCACCGAGCTGTCGCGGTGGCCCGGCGGCCGCGCCCTGTACGACCCGCACCCCGGCGAACCCCGCACGCCCGGCCCGGGTGTGATGTGCCGCTTCTACTACTCCGGCGATACACGCTGACCACACAACCGAGTAGCCCCGACCACGTCGCTGCACGGCCCCGACCATGACCCCGACCACGCTGCCTGAGCGGGCGGCGGCGACTGAGGCGCCGTCGCCGCCCTCGCGCGGAAGCTCGGGCCGGCGAATCCGCTCCCGCTCGACTTCAGCCGCGAGTGACGGCCCGCTGGGTCTCGCCGCGCTGCTCGATGTGTGCCTTCGCCAAGGGGACTGGCCGGTCCACTGCACATTATGACGAAGATTGCTAGTTGACATCGGGCGACGTTCGTGACCTGCACTGATGCCAACCAGCTTCCGCGGCCGGAAGCACAGAATCAGGGAGATAGTTGGCACTTTGGTACAGCGCAGGTCACAGTACCTGTGGCGACCGCGCTCCGACATCGTTGTCGAAAGCGCGGCCTGCCCGAGGCGCGGCCCTACGGGATGCAGCACGCCCAGAGGGGACACCGGACGCCGGGGAGTGTGGTCGGCCTACGGCGTGTAGTGAGCGTCACTGCCGTACAGCTCCCTGGTGAACGCGGAGACATCTGCGCTGCGATCGGCGCCGTCGAGGTTGTACGTCAGATAGACGCCGTACCCCCCATCGACCGTGCGGCGGGCGAGGTCGGCGGCCGTGCTTTGCGAGGTCCCGCCGATCTCGACGGCCGCCGGCGACAACTTCGACTTGGGCAGTGCGATGCCGGGGACCTGCCAGGTGCCGTAGTACGGGTTCCAGGCGTAGTCGAACTTGGACGAGACGTCGGCGCCGCCGTAGGACAGGCGCGACGCGGCCGGACCGATGTTGTAGAGGCTGATGATCTTGTCCGGCATGTTGGCACGCAGTGCCGACACCAGGTACACGAACGAGCTGGCGTTGGGCTGGCCGGTGCCGTTGTTGCCGTACTCGGCGTACTCGTCGTCGAAGTCGATGCCGTCGAGGCCGTACTTGGCCACGGTGTCCGACAGTTGTTTCGCGAACGTCGAAGCCGCCTGCCGGGACGGGAAGTTGGCGAAGCCCGCGCCCTGGTGGTTGCCGAGCACCGAGAGGACGACCTTGATGCCCTTCTGCTGCAACGGCCGTATCTGCGTGGCGGCGTTGTCGAGGACGCGTTGCACGTTCTCGTTGAAGTACAGGGTCGCCGCCTTCGTGCCCGTGTCGTAGTTGATGTTCGCCGCGAAGATCACTGCGACGTCGAAGACGTTGCCGCCGCCGTTGGCGAGGGTGTACTTGCCGACGTTCAGCATGCTGTTGTTGTTCACCTCGACGTACGCCACCGAGGTTGGTCCCTGTTTCGCGGGAGCGGGGGCCGCTGCCGCGCCGGTCGTGGCGGTCGCGCCTAAGGCGAGGGCTGTAATGGCCGAGAGCGCGAGCGCGGCCGTCCGTATTCTGCTCCGCACCGGAGTGAACATCATTGATCGGTCTCCCATCGCATGGAGCGGCGCCCGACCTGTTCGCGAGCGCCGAGAAAGCCCCCCGGATCTTTCCGTTCCCGTGACCGAATCCCCAGAACCATGCGGGAACTCTTCACGACTCCCACGCACGTACGTCGCGCCGTAACCCTGGGCCCCGGCAAGGGAGTTACTAGAACGCTGCGCTGCCGCGCCGACCCAGGCCGGCGACCAACAGAACCCATGGAGATCGGCATCGACGCGATCACCGCCGGCGCGGACGAACCAGGCATGCACGCCGCGGATCTGCAGCACTGGAGCAATCGGTCAGCCGCTCCTCTCCAGCAAACCTCAGGTTCCGCTCTCTCGCGGATCGAACGTCTGACCGGTGTCAACCATCCCTCTTTTGTGCCAACCAAGAATCCTCGTCACACACATCTGTTGCGCCAGACGTTGCGCCAGGGCGTTGCGGCGGATGTTGCGCTGGGTGTTGCGGTATATGTTGCGCGAGTCTTCACGGCGTCCTGGAGTTTGCCGAGGTCAGCACCAGCGTGCGGGTGTGGTCGGGTGCTGACATCCCCGTTGCGGCCGCTTTTGCCCATGTCCCTGGCTGGAGTTGAGGAGTGGGAGGGCGGGATGGGCGGCGCGGACGCAGCCAGGGATCGGGGCGCGCTCACCAAGGTTGCGCGTCGGCCGTGGCCTCCGCGCCGCGCTGCCGTCAGCGGGGCGACGACGTCAGACGGGGGACGTCGGCGGGGGGAGAGGTCGGGCCGGGCGCGGTACCAGCGGGCCGGGTGCCGCCAGCGCCCGGCACTGTCCCGGGCGACGTCGGCGCCGACTTCCGCCACCAGCTCGGGTCGCACGAGGGTGACAGTCAAGGTCTCCCGCGTGCCCCACCCGGCGGAGAACGTCCAGCCCGTCCACGGGTGCTCGCTTGCGGCCGGGGTCAGCAGCCCGGCGAGAGCGCGGCCGGCCGCGTGCGGCAGCGTGGTGGTGCGGCTGGTGTACCGCAGTCGCCAGGCCGTGTCGTAGCGCCCGAGCAGCAGGTTCCGAGGTGCCGTCAAAGGGCCGGTGACCGCGCCGACGATCGCCTCCTGCGTCTCGCGCACCCACTGGTGAAGTGGCGGTATTGAAAGGATGCGGTATTCCCCAGCTGGAGATGCGGAAGCATCGAGGGGGCGCAGCCTTCAACGCAAATCGGCTTGATACCGCTGGGCGGCAGCGAAACGAGTGGAGGAGCGAAGCTGGTGCCGCATACCTTCAACTCCATGGCTGACGAGTGCTTCGGGCATCCACGGCTCGCCGCGATCTATGACCCGCTCGACCCTGATCGCAGCGATCTCAACGCGTACGTCCGCATGGCGGAAGAGTTCGGGGCACGCCGAGTGCTGGACATCGGCTGCGGGACAGGAATGTTCGCCCTTCTCTTGGCTGATCGCGGGATCGAGGTTGTCGGGGTCGACCCCGCCGAGGCGTCGATTGAAGTAGCCGAGGGCAAGCCGGGCAGTGAACGGGTGCGGTGGATCTGCGGTGACGCGTCGGCACTCCCACTGCTGCAGGTCGATCTGGCGACCATGACTGCGAACGTCGCTCAGGCCATCGTGGACCCGAAGATCTGGCAGGAGACTCTGCGGAGGGCATACGAATCACTGCGGCCAGACGGGCGCCTTGTGTTCGAGACTCGGGATCCGGCCAGGCGTGCCTGGCATGAGTGGAACCGGGAGGATTCGTACCGCGTGACGGAGATTCCGGGTGTTGGCGCGGTCGAGAGCTGGGTCGAGGTGACCGACGTAAGTTGGCCGCTGGTGACGTTCCGGTGGACCTACGTCTTCGCTGCGGACGGGCAAGTGCTGACGTCGGATTCGACGTTGCGTTTCCGTGAGCGCAACGAGGTCGAGTCGGACCTGTTCGCGCAGGGGTATGTGGTCGACGATGTGCGTGAAGCTCCTGACCGGCCGGGCCGGGAGTTCGTTTTTCTCGCGCAGCGTCCGGAAGCAGGCTGAGCGTGGTCCTGACGATGAGCCTTCGCTAGTGCCGCATCAGGCAAAAGGGCTTCATGGCCGAGCGCCGCTTCCCGCATCCTCCTTCGGATCGGGCTGTCGCCGTCGTTCGCAACATTGGCGTCTGGGACAGCGTGGCAGCGCTCGCAACGGATCCTCGTCGGCGCCCGGAAGACACCGCAGGGGATCAGCAGTAACGCACTTGCGAGAAAGGGGCGGCAATGCGGAGAGTCCGTTCGGCGTTCTCCTCGATCTACCGGTCTCCGGTTCTGCTGCTGTGCTTAGCCGCGGCAGGTTGGTCGGGCAACTTCGTGGTCGGACGGCTGATCCACAACACCGTCCCACCAGTGGGTCTGGCGCTCTTCCGCTGGCTCACCGCCACCGTCGTACTGCTCCCCTTCGCGATACCCCGGCTCCGCCGCGACCTGCCGGTGCTGGTACACCACAAGGGAACGGTGCTGCTGCTGGCGGCCACCGGTGTGGCCGCCTACAACACGCTGATCTACGAGGGGCTCCAAACCACCACGGCGATCAGCGCACTGCTCATGCAGTCGATCATGCCTGTGCTCATCCTGGCGTTCGTCTTCGCCCTCTTCCGCGAGCGTCCCCAGATTTTCCAGCTGCTCGGACTCACGCTGTCCCTGGCCGGTGTGTGGGTGGTAGTCACCGAAGGCAGCCCCTTCGACACCGGCGCGCTCGCGTTGGGCGGAGGCCACGGATGGATCCTCCTGGCCGTGATCAGTTACGCCCTGTACACCACACTGCTACGCCGGCGTCCGCCGGTGCACCCGCTGAGCCTGCTGACCGCCACGTTCGGCCTGGGTACCCTCATGCTGGCGCCCTTGGCCGCCGCCGAAGCAGCCTCCGGGAGTTCCCTGCCGCTGACAGGCGGCTCCCTCGCCGCAGTGGTGTACGTCGCCCTGATCCCCTCCCTGCTGTGCTACTTCTGCTACAACCGGGGCGCCGAGTTGCTCGGCGCAGCCCGAGCCGGGCAGTTCCTGCATCTGATGCCGGTCTTCGGCGCTGTCCTTGCCTTCTTCTTCCTCGGCGAGCACATCCACGGTTTCCACCTCGTGGGCGCGGCTCTCATTGGCGCCGGCCTCACGATCGCCGCAGCCAAGCAACGCCCGAGCCACCGCCGGCCTCCGCTGGAGGAGAGCGACGAGGAAGGGCTGCCCGCACGGCGCATCCGGTGACCGGCGCTTTGCCGTTCAGTCCCTGATGGTCGCCTCCGAGCACCGAGAGGGGTGTCCGATGGCGATGCGCAACGCCTCCGGCGTGTCGCTCCGTAATCGGTTCCGGCAGCGTCCACGTCACAGCCCCATGCCTTCCACCCGGCCCGTCCGTCCGCAAACCGAGTGGCGCGTGCGCACCCGACCACCGGCCCGACCATGAGCCCAACCACGGACTGGGCACCGCCGACCATCACCCCGACCACGGCAGATCAGCGCACTACGACACCTCGCCGGGCGCGCTTGTCCGGCGCTGTGAGCTGAGCTCCTGGCGCACGTCCAGGTAGCAGCGCAGCCGGACACCGGGCTGCCACTCGGTCGGGTGAAGACGGCGGGATCGCAGAACCTTTGCGGGCGCGGGGGCGTAGTGCCGTGCATGGGGCCGATCAACGATCGGCGAGTTCGAGCTCTCGCGCCCGTAGCCGGGCGATGCTGCCGGGGCGAACTCGAACGTGCTCCCGGCAGCGGACAGCGTCACCGCGTCCTCGCCGACCTCCAGCAGGCCGTGGCCCGCTCCCGGCCGCCGCCGGGGCGGGGAGGTGGCGCGTTTGGCGACCAGCCCTTCGACGCCCCGGTTGTGGAGGGTGTTGTACCAGGTGAGTGCGGTGTCGCGGTCGGTGGTGGCGGAGACGGCCTGGATGGGGGTGTCAGCGGGCAGGTCGTGCAGGAGGTTGAGGAGGTTCGCGCGGCGTTCGGTGTACGGGTGCGCTCGTATGTCCCCGTTCGGCGGTGGCAGTTGCAGGGCGTCGAAGGCGATGTAGTGCGCGGGTCGCTGGGCGGCCAGTCGGCGGGCGCGGGCGGGGGAGGAGGCGGCTCGGGCCTGTGCGGCCTCGAAGCTGATCCGGCCGTCCTCGGTGGTGATGACGGCCTCGCCGTCCAGTACGGCCCCGGCTGGCAGGTGGAGGCCGGCGAGGGCGAGGTCTGCCCATGCGGCGGTGACGTCGCGTCCGGAGCGGGCCTGCAGCCGGACCCCGTCGCCGGTCCGCCACATGATCATTCTGTGGCCGTCCAGTTTCACCTCGTAGCTCCATTCCGTGCCGGTGGGGAGTGCCGGTACGGACTGGGCGAGGGCGACGGAGACGGGCCAGTCCACCCGTCCAGCCTGCGGCGGTGGCGCCGGTGGTGCGCGTCGGCGTCGTCGGGGAGCGGGTCGCCCTGGGGGCTCATAGGCTGGTGGGGCTCGGGGTTGTCGTGGAGGTCTGTGATGCCCCGACCGCTGTGGAGCGGCGCCATTTCTTTTGGTCTGGTGACCATTCCGGTGAAGCTGATGAGCGCTACCGAGGACCGCTCGGTCCGGTTCCATCAGGTGCATACGGAAGATCTGGGCCGGGTGCGGGTGCGCAAATTCTGCGAGGCGGAGGACCGCGAGGTGTCCGCGGGAGAGATCGGCAAGGGGTTCGAGGTCTCCCAGGACACGCTGGTGGCGGTCACGGACGCGGAGCTGGAGCAGATGCCGTTGCCGACCGCGAAGGCGATCGAGATCGTGGCGTTCGTCCCGGCGGAGTCGATCGACCCGGTGCGGCTGAGTGGCGACAGCTACCTCATGCAGTACGACGGTCCGGCCGCGGCGAAGCCGTACGTGCTGATCGCGCGGGCGCTGGCCCGCAACACGAAGGTGGCCGTCGCGAAGCTGGCGTGGCATGGGCGTGAGCGTCTGGTGCTGCTGCGGGTGCGGGAGGGGGCGCTGGTGGCGCACGTGCTCAAGTGGGACGACGAGGTGCGCGACCCGTCCGAGCTCGCGCCGAAGGACGTCACGGTCACGGACTTGGAGATCGACGAGGCCCTGCAGCTGGTCGACTCGATGACGACGGACGACATCTCCGGCTACCGGGATGAGTACCGCCAGGCTTTGGAAGCGGTGATCGAGGCGAAGGCCGAAGGCAAGACGCCGCCGAAGCCGAGCACCGAGGGGGAGGAGCAGGGCGGGCAGGTGGTCGACCTGATGGCCGCGCTGCAGGAGAGCGTCCGCAAGGCGCAGGCCGCGCGGGGCGAGGACGGCGGCGATGCCGAGGTCCACGAGATGGCGAAGGCGAAGACGAGGGCGGCCGCGAAGAAGACGGCTGCCGGGAAAACGGCGGCGGGGAAGACCGTGAAGAAGACGACGAAGAAGTCTCCGGCGAAGGGGGCTGGGAGACGGGGCGCGTAGTGATGGCCCCCGGACGTACGGTGCTCCGGGCCGAGTCGGGGCCGTGTCGACGGCGTCCGGCACCTTTGAAGGAGAGCGGCATGGCGACAGGCAAAGTCAAGTGGTTCAACGCGGACAAGGGCTTCGGCTTCATTGCGCAGGACGATGGGGGACCGGACGTGTTCGTCCATTTCTCCGCCATCCAGACCACCGGCTTCAAGGAGCTGTACGAGGAGGACCTGGTCGAATACGACGTCACCCAGGGTCCTAAGGGCGTGCAGATCATCAACATGCTTTCTTGATCTTGCTTTAGGTGGGCTTGGAAGCGAGGAACCTCGCGACATCGGATGGCGTGCGGAAGCGAGCGGTGGAGGTGTTGATGTGGTGGCCGTGCGCTTCCAGGAGCGGGCTGACTTCCTGGCGCGCGCGGCTGATGGTCATGGCGGTGACGCCGAAGAGTTGGCCGAGGAGGTCCATGGTGGCGAGCTTGCGCAGGTGGAGCACGGTGACCAGGATCCGGTCGGCTGGGGCGAGTTTGGCCTTGGCGCCCGTGCCGGGGGCCACCAGGCGCTCGTGACCGCGACGCGTGCGGAGCACGTGCTCGCGTTGAACCTCCAGCGCGGGAGTCAGCGTGTCGATGAGTGCGCTGAGCTGTTGGCGGGTCATACCGGTCAGTTCCGGGTCCTGCAGCGAAGGTGGCGCGAGCCGATGTGATGTGTTCGCCGGCGCCTGGTCCGGCGTGCTGTAGATCGGCGTCGCCGCTGTGGGCTGCTGGGGGTGGAGGGTGTAGTTCCAGTCGCCGTGGAAGCGGTGCCGTGTGATCGGCAGGGCGGCGATCTCGTCGTCGCTGACCTGAATGCCGGTGGGGTACTGGTCGGTGTCGAGTGCGGCATGCACCGTCAGGCCGGTCTTGGTGGTGATCGCGGCAATGCTCTCGACGATGACTTCGTGGCTGGTCAGGGGCCTGCCGCGCCAGTTCATGGTGATGTGGGAGAACAGCCGGTGCTCGATCCGGTTCCACTTCGACGTTCCGGGAGGCAGGTGGCAGACGGTGATCGTCAGGCCGGACTCGGCTGCGAACTGGGCGAGTTCGGTCTTCCAGGTGCGGGTGCGGTAGCCGTTGGAGCCGCCAGCGTCGGCGGTGATCAGTAGCCGGCCGGCCGTCGGATAGGCGGCCCGCCCGGCGCCGTTCCACCAGCGGCGGATGGATTCGACGGCGAACGCGGCGGTGTCGTGGTCGGTGCCCACGTTGACCCAGCCGATGTTCGCGGCGATGTCGTAGATGCCGTAGGGCACCGCTCTGCCCAGCTCGCGGTCGGGGAAGTCGTGGGTGTCGACCCGCACCGGCTCGCCTCTCGGCGCCCATTCACGGCCGTTGTTCTTGAAGGGGCCGACCAGCTCCTTCTTCTTCGTGTCCACACTGATCACCGGAGCGCCGCCGTCCTGGTGGTTGCGGGCCTGTTCGTTGAGGTAGTGGAACTGTGCGTCCCGGTCGGGGTGTTGCTTGCCTTCCAGGGTCTTGGCGTTGCTCTGCAGGCTGAAGCCCTCCTCGCGCAGGAGGTCGCCCACCGTGTCTGCGGAGATCCGGTGGCCCTGGCGGGTCAGTTCCTCGGCGAGCCTGCGGGTGGATTTGGTGGTCCAGCGCAGCGGCGACATAGGGTCCCCGCGGACGTCGGGTTCGACCAGAGCGAGGAGCGCGGCCCGAAGGGCCGGGTTCAGGTCGACGACGCGTTTGCGGCCACCGCCGGCCCTGCGGACCCGTCCCAACGGAGCCTCGCCGGAATCGAGTTCCCGCGCCCCGAGCGACACAGTGGCCTCACGGACACCGGCGGCCCGGGCGACCGCCCTGATTCCTCCGTGGCCGAGTGACCGGGCCTCCGCTCCTATCAACAGACGACGCTGCCGCTCGTCGAGGTGCGGCAGAACCGCCCCGAACTTCGCCGCCAGCACGGCCCGTTGTACTTCCCGCCCACCCATACCAGAGCAACGACCCACCGAGCGGGAAGCCACGGGTTAAAGATCTGCACGCCCTAAGGGTCCCCAGGCAGAGAACGTCGTCAAGCTGGAGTCCTAGCCGGGGCTAGCTCACTGCGCTGGCGCCTTGCTTCGCTGCCACCGGACGGTCAGTCGAGGATGCAGAGCTGGGTGTTGGGCTTGCAGTGCGTGCAGGCGCGCACGCCTGCAGCAAGAAGGTGGCGTGCTTCGTCGCGGCTGACGGGGCGGCGTCGTTTGCCCGCGGCGTAGCAGCCGCCGACGTGCACCTCGCTGGGCGGCCGTCCGTTGCCGATGCCGAGTTCGACAATCCAGTCAGGTTGCTGCGGCCGGTTGCTGCGGCCTTGTTCCTGCTCGGCTTCCCGCTCCCGGAGGGCGGCGATCTTGGTGTCGATGCGCTGCAGCCACATGGCGTGCCACACGCGCAGAGTGTGCAAACGCGCCAGGTCAGGCGGCAGGTCATCGAACATACTTCCGATTCTAGATCCATCGGCGCCGGGTTCGCCGTCTCGCGTGTTCGAATCCCAGTTCGATAATGTGGGGTGGAGGAGGTGGATGTCATGACGGCGGGAGCTCAGACACGGAAGGTGTCGTGTGTGGTGCATGTGCGCTGCCCCGACCGGCTGCCGGAGGACGTCTACCGGCAGGTCCTCGAGCAGCTCGCCGCGCTGTCCCCGGTCGTCCAGGCCCTGCCCCCGACCGCGGCCCTGGTGGAGCTGAAGGGCGCGCTGCGTTACCACGGCGCGAGTGCCCGCCGGTTGGGGGAGGTGCTGCGGGTGCGGACCATCTCCCGGCTGGGTGTCGACGTGCGGGTCGGGATCGGCCCGTCCATCACGGTCGCGGCCACCGCCTCCGGCCAGATCACCGAGCCGGGCGGTGTCCTCGCCGTCGACCCCGACCAGGTGGCCGACTGGCTCGGGCCGCTGCCCGTCGAAGCCCTCCATGGCATCGGCCCCCGCCAGGCCCAGGAGCTGCGGAACTTCGGCGTGCACTGCGTCGGCCTGCTCGCCGCGATCCCGCCGGCCACCGTGCAGCGTCTCCTGGGCGGCCGGGCCGGACGCCTGGCCGCCGACCGCGCCCGCGGCATCGACCCCCGCCCCGTCACCCCACGCACCCTGCCCACCTCCGCGAGCGTGAGCCGCACCTTCACCCGGCACACCCTGGACGGCGCCGAAGTCCGCGCGACGCTGCTCGACATGGTCGTCACCCTCGCCCTCCAGCTGCGCCGCCGGGGCCAGGCGGCCCGTGGCCTGACCCTGCGGTTCGCCGGAGGCACGTCCTGGGAGAAGACCCGTCGCCTGCCGGAGGCCTCCGCGCACGACGACGACCTGCGCACCCTGGCGTACCGGCTCATCGACGCGGCAGGACTGCAGCGCGGCCGCCTCACCGGACTCATCCTCAGGGGCGAGGACCTGGTCGCCGCCGACCGTGTCGCCGAGCAGATCAGCCTCGACCAGGCCCGCGAAGCCCGCCTGGTAGCCGAAGAGGTCAGCGACCGCATCCGCGCCAAATTCGGGCCCGGCGCCATCCGCCCCGCCACCACACTCCTGCGCGTCTCCTGACCCCACTCGATCCCGCCGTGGACGCCAGGCCCATGCTGCTCCAGCCGCCCGGACTGCCGGGCCCGGCCCACACCACGCCGCACTGGCCTTACGCCACCACGGTCGAACAGGCGCTCGTCGACCGCGGCGTCTCCCGGGCAGCGTCCGCGCCGACCGACTCCCGGGCAAGCGCACGTCCTTGCTTACGCGGGCTGATCCGGGGCCAGACACTCCAGACCGTCACCAGCAGAGCAGTTGTGCTCACGTCGCCAGCCCGCACAGAAGGTCTCTGAAGCCCGGCCCTACGTGAGCTGTACGCCCCGGCTGAGATCGGGGATTGTCAGGGGCGCGGACTACTCTCGATCACATGACCGACGCCCCCACATCCCCGGGCCCATACCCCGTTTTCCCAGGTGAACGAGGTGAACCCGAGGGTGCAGTGGCCGTTCGCGTCGGTAACGCACTCATCCTGCGTGTCCGCTTCTGCCACCGCCCGTCGTCTCGCCGCTGCCGCGCTCGCGGCCGGCCGCTCGGTCTCGGTGGCGGCGCTGCCTGCGGCCGCTGCCGGCCACGCCCGCCCGCACCACCCGAAGGTGGAGATCTCGGCCGTCCAGTACGACGCCCCGGGACGCGAGGACCGCGGTGCGAGTCATCGGCTCCGGTGCGCGAGCGAGCAGACGGACAACGATAGACACCCCCGCCGCTTCCGCGGAGTACCCCCGGCCGCGCTGCTCCTCGGCCGCCCCGTAACCGAGTCCGTCTGCTGATGTGGCACGGTTGTGGCGCGCGCTCGGGGGTTTGCCCGCCTCGTTGCCCTCCGCCGGCTTGAGTTATCGCTCTGCCGCCGGTGGGCGGGTTCATGAGGCGCGGTATGGCTGTTCATCATCGTTTCCCTATGCGCCACTGGGCTGCGGCGAACGTGACGATGACCGGGGGCCGGATGCAGCGGGTATGTCTTGTTCGGCCCAGACGACTTTGCCGCCGGAGACCGATCGGGACCCCCATCGGCGTGACATCTGGGCGACGAGGAAGAGGCCACGGCCGTTCTCGTCCGTGGTGCGTGCGCGGCGCGGGCGCGGGGCGCAGGTGTCGGCGTCGGACACTTCGCACGTCAGGACCCCGTGCTGCTTCAGGCACAGGCGGATCGGGCCGGTGCTGTGGCGGACGGCGTTGGTGACCAGTTCGCTGACGATCAGCTTCATGGAGTCTTCGAGAGCATTCAGGCCCCAGGCGGTCAGCTGACGGGCCGCCAGGTCGCGGGCGTCGCGGACGGCGGTCTGGTCGCCGGGAAGTGTCCAGGCGGCGACCTGGGCCGGGCTCAGGGCTCGGGTCCTGACGAGGAGCAGGGTGACGTCGTCGTACGACGCCTGCCCGGAGATGGTTGCCGTCGCGCGGGTGCAGAGTTCTTCCAGGGACCGGCCCGGTTGCGCGAGGGCGGTGCCCAGCCGGTGCATTCCGTCCTCGATGTCACCGCCGCGGGTCTCGATCAGGCCGTCGGTGTACAGGGCGAGGAGGCTGCCTTCAGGCAGTTCCAGTTCCACGGCCTCGAAGGGGTCTCCCAGCCCGATGCCCAAGGGGGATCCGCCGGGAAGGTCGGGGAAGGTGACCCGGCCCTGGGGGTCGACGATCGCGGGCGGGAGGTGTCCGGCCCGGGCCATGGTGCACACGCGGGTGGCCGGGTCGTAGACGGCGTACAGGCAGGTGGCGCCCACGGCCCCGGGGGCCTGGTCCGAGGCGTCGCAGTCCTCCTCGGCCAGTCGTTGGACCGTGTTGTCGAGCTGGGTCAGCAGTTCGTCGGGGGGCAGGTCCATGTCGGCGAGCGTGTGTACGGCGGTGCGTAGCGTTCCCATGGTGGCGGCGGCGTGCAGGCCGTGTCCGACCACGTCGCCGACGACGAAGGCCACCCGGGCGCCGGACAGCGGGATCACGTCGAACCAGTCGCCCCCTACACCGTGGTCCATGTCGGCCGGCAGGTAGCGCGACGCCGTCTCGACCGCTGTACCGCCCTTCAGCCGGCGAGGGAGCAGGCTGCGTTGGAGCACGAGGGCGGCGGCGTGCTCGCGGGCGTACTGGCGCGCGTTGTCCAGCGACTGCGCGGCGCGATTGACGAGTGCTTCGGCGAGGAGCAGGTCGGTCTCCTGGAACGGTTCCGGATTCTCGGTACGGACGAACATCACCACGCCCAGCAGAGCGCGCCGTACGCGGACGGGCACGACCATCAGCGAGTGCATGCCGTTCTCGTGGAACCGCCGGGCCAGTGCCGGCCGCGCTTCGACCCATGGGCGGTCGAGGTGCTGCTCCAGGTAGGGCCTGCCGGTGCGCAGGACGGTGGCGAACGGTGAGGTGGACGACATGGGGACCGACTCGCCGCGCATCCACGGGGATTCCGGGATCCCCGGGTGGATCGAGGCTTGACCCGCTCGTCGCAGGACAGGCGCACGCTCGGCTGTGGTGCCGACGTGGACGGCCGGCCCCTCGCCGAACTGAACGGACTGCTCCAGGTCGACGGCCGCGTAGTCGGCCAGCAGGGGCACGGCGAGGTCGGCCAGGCCCTGGCTGGCCTGCATCACATCCAGGGTCTTGCCCAGTCGTGCACTGCCTTCGGAGATGGTGGCGAGGCGCTCGCGCATCCGCCGGTTCTCGGTGACGTCAGCGCTGATCACGCATACCCCCATCGTTTCGCCGTCGGCGCCCTGCAGGCAGTGATAGGCGGCCGCGAACGGGTGCCGGCCCTGGGCGGTGGGCAGCCACGCCCGGTACTCGTGCACCTTGGTGGCGCCGCCCTGGAGGACCTGCCGCATCAACGCCTCGATGGCTTCGGTCTTGGCGTCGCGCGCCGCTTCGGTGAGTCGCCGTCCGAGCCGTCGGTCGGCGGGGATGCCGTCGTGCTGCACCATGACGTCGTTCGCGAAAGTGCACCGCAGCTGCGGGTCCCGGATGACGACTCCGATGGGCGTCCGGGCGAGGAGCGGGCCCCGCGCCAATCCGCTCAGCACGTCCCCGGACAGTGCGCCGCCATCGGTCAGCGAGGCGAGCCAGCGCCTTGTCCCGTCCTGGCCTCGCAGCACCGTGATCCGCATGCTGACGTCGACCATGTGACCGTCGCGGTGGCGCACCGCCGTCGCGCCCGGCCAGCCGTTCTCGGCGATGCAGCGCTCGACGAAGGCGGTGGTCGTCACTGCTGTCCCGAAGGACGGCACCACCAGGGCGGCGGACCGGCCCACGACGTCTCCGGCACCGTAACCGACGAGCCGCTCGGCGGCCTGCGTCCATCCGACGACCGTCCCCAGTTCGTCGAACAGCGCGACTGCCGTATCAGATATGTCGAGCCCGTCGAATTCGTTACCGGCTGTTACGTTCTGGATACTGTCTATCGTCATCGGGATGCTGTCCTTGTGTGGCCGGGGGAGCGAGAGGTCCGTTTTCGCCCTGTTCGATTGAAAGGCAAACTAGATCTCCGTTTTGTGACAACTCCGCGAACTTAACTGACAGCAACTGCTTCGTTGCGCTCAGCGTCGGGCTGTGGGCACGGTGCTCGTACGTTCCCGGTAGGCGAGGGCGTCCCCGCCGTCTACGGGGGAAACCGCTTGTGGGGAGCGGGACACCCGCCCGTCTCGGCGCGCGCCCCACTGTGACGGCCAATAGCATGGTGATCAAGAGCTGGAGGCCCCTCATGCGCGCCGGTGAAGACGCAGACTCCCTTGAGCAGGCAACGAGGGATTTCGTGGCAGCGCGTCCCCGGCTCTTCGGCATCGCCTACCGCGTGCTCGGCAGTGCCGTGGAGGCCGAGGACATCGTCCAGGACGTGTGGCTGCGGTGGCAGACCATCGACCATACCGACGTCCAGGAACCGGTGGCGTTCCTGGCTACGATCACCACCCGCCTGGCGATCAACTGCGCCAAGTCCGCCAGGATGCGGCGCGAGTCGTACATCGGGCCCTGGCTTCCGGAGCCGATCGACACCAGCGCAGATCCGCAGTTGGGGGCGGAACGAGCAGAGGCGCTCGACATGGCAGTTCTCTTCCTTCTGGAGAAGCTGAACCCAGTGGAACGGGCCGCTTACGTGCTGAGAGAAGCCTTTGGCTATCCGTACAAACAGATCGCAGAGATCCTGGAGACGAGCGAAGTCAATACGCGCCAGTTGGTCAGCCGCGCCCGGAAGTATCTGTCGGCGGAACGCAGGGAGCCGGTCAGCTCCACCGCTCACCGGCGTCTGCTGAAGGCGTTCGTCACGGCGGCGCATAGCGGCAATCTGGCGGCGCTCGAGGAGCTTCTCGCGACCGACGTGGTCAGCTACGCCGACGGTGCGGGCATACGCGGAGCCTCCAAGATCCCGATCGTCGGCCGAACGCACGTCTCCAAGACCCTTGTTGCATACTCCCCGCGTTTCTGGCCCGAGACAGACATCCGCTGGGTCGAGGCCAACGGCAGGCCGGCCGCTCTGGTCACAACCCATGGCAACCCAGTGGCTCTTGTGACCGCCGATGTGTCGGAGCGAGGCATCGAACGCATCATGTGGGTAGTAAACCCAGCCAAACTGACTCCCTATGTAGCATCACTGAACAATTGAGGCAGCCGGGCGCACTTGTGGCGTAGCTGACGCGTCTGCTTATTGATCTTGGTTTTGGCCTGGTGTTGCTCAGGTGTATTGAGCGGTGTGTTCGTTTCGTGGGGGAGGTCTACGCGAAGCCAAGTGTCCGGCGCTGGACGATACGTGGGCTGAGCTGGGTGTTTGGTGTTGCGCAGTGTGCTGGGTGGGGCAGCGGTTTTTGCGCAGAGTGGCTGGCGCGTCTATAGGTACGGGGACTTGTCGGCCGATGCGCTGAGGTCGGGGCAGCAGGGGCATGTGGGTGGTTCAGCGGGTGTGCAGGCGTTGCCAGAGCAGGTCGTGGTCGGCGGGTGCGAGGCGGGGCAGTTGGAGGCGGCCGGCGAGTTGGTGGAGGAAGGCGGTCTGCTGTGTGCGGGTCAGGGGGTGCGCGGGCAGACGGTCGAGGGCCGCGGCGAGGGTGAGGGTCTCGGGATAGGTGATCAGCTCGCGGCAGGTCAGGGCGGGAGAGGCCGGTCCTGACGGCATGCGGGGGTTGGCGGTGGTGAGCCGGTGCAGGCGTGTGTGCCAGCGTTCGTGTACGTGCTGTTGGTGGTCGTACCAGCGTGTCGTGATCGTCGATGCCCAGCTCATGGAGGTCGGTGTCGCTGGGCGGCGCGCGCTCAGGTGGGCTTGGGTGAGTTCGGGGACAGCTCGGATGCCGAGGGGCGCGGGATGCCGGGGGTCGCTGGAGGCCTGCTGGTGGCGTGTGCAGATCATGATCCGGGGCAGGCCCGGCGACGGGTGGATCCACGCGGAGGCTGCCGCGTGCGGGCTGCGGCGGATGGTGCAGGCGGTACACGCCGGCAGTGGTTGCAGGGCGGTCTCGAGGGCGTGCCAGCTGGCGGTGGCCGTGCCGTGCGCACCGGTGTTGGCCGACGAGGGCGCGGGCGGGCGCAGGTGGGGCAGGGCACGGGCGAGGTGCGTGATGGGGATGCGTGTGAAGCCGGACAGGCGGCGGGCGGCTTCGGCGCTGAGGCGGATCTCGGCGGCGGGCGGGGCGTTCTCGGTGCCGGTGACGGTGATGCAGAGACCGTCGAGGAGATGGGCGGGGGTGAGGCGGTAGGCGGCGGCGAGGCGGGTGAGGTAGGAGGCGGTGGCCTCGCCGGGCAGCGGCCGTACGCACAGCGGGCCGGGCACGGATGGCCACATGATGGCGGCCCGCACCGGGGGCGATGGCCTGGTTGCGGCCGGGGAGGTCACCGGCCGCTGGGGCGGGTGCGGCGGCGGGCGGGGTTGCGGGGCCGGTAGTAGTGCTCTTCGGCGAGGTGGTCGAGCGCGATGCCGTCCAAAAGTGTCTTGGTGATGCGTTCGCTGCTGTCGAGGATGGCTTCGATGGCGGCTTGGCGGATCAGACGGGAGAGGCTGCCGATCCGTCCGGCGGTCCGCTCGTGCAGGTAGGGGGCCAGCTTCGGCAGGCTGCCTGCCCGGTGGGCATGCAGGTCGAGGGCCTGCTCGAGGGCGGCGATCAGTTCCCGGAACGGTTCGCGCGATCCGGCTCGGGCGGGCAGCGCCCCGCAGTCGATCAGGGATGCTCGTCCGGCGAGTTGCGCTCCGCGTACTCCGGTGAATACGGCGCTGGCGGTGACGTCGATGCCGGCGTAGACGAACGTCGCGGGTACGCGTTCGGTGAGGTCTTTGAGCCAGTCGGCGGCTTCCGCGCCGGTGGATGTGCGGGGGTTGAGGCGGTGGATCTCGTCGATCAGCACGAGCTTGACCCCGGCCGCGGTGTAGGTGTGGCAGACAGCCGTGGTGATCTGCGCGGTGGTCATGCGGGCGGTTGTGGGGATGCCGAGGTAGCGGGCGAACTCCCCGGCCAGGGTCTTGGCGGTGGCGCCGGGCGGCACCAGCACATACGCGACGGGCACACTGTCGTCGCCTGGGGCGGCGCGGCGGGTGTGGGCGAGGTGGCAGGTCCGGCCGACCTGCAGCAGCGCGGTGGTCTTGCCGGTGGTGGCCGGCCCGGTGACGATCAGGGACGGACGTGCGGTGACGCGCTGATGCCGGCCGAGGATCATCAGCGTGCGGACCTGGCGTGCCAGGGTCTCGATGGCCGGGGTGCGCACGGTGACGAACTGCGAGTGGTAGGCGAGGCGTTCTTCCAACGGCCGTGGTGCCTGGCCCGGCTTTGGTGGCGTCGGGGGCGTGGCGTGGGCGAAGCGGGCGAAGGCGTCGAACGTCGTCACCGTCCCCGCGGCTGCCTCCCCGTCACCGGGGGCGGGGGGATCGGTACGGGTCACCACAGTTCGGCCTCCTGGTCGGCGTCGTACAGCGTGAGTGCGCCGGTCACCGGCAGCGGGTGCGCGCCGGGCTCGTCGGCGCCGGCGTCGTCACGGGCCTCAGCCTGGGCTCGGGCTTCCAGTGCGTCGAGGCTGTCCTCAGGCTCGGCCTCGTAGCGGCTCACCGCTGGTTGGCCGCCTGCCGCCTGGGGGGCTGCCTTTGCGGTGTGCGTGCCCGGCGTCGTCCTGGGCGGTGCTGGCTGTGCCGCAGTGGTGGGCCGGGCGCGGCGCAGGACATGGTCGGCGGCGTCGGCGAGGGCGGCCTCGTGTGCCTCGCGGTCGCCGCGCTGGCCACCCGGTGGGCGGCGGAGGATATCCAGGCGGTCGCTGCCACCCTCAACAGTCGCCCTCGCAAGAGCCTCGGCTGGAAGACACCCGCCGAAGCCCTCAACGACCATCTACTATCGATCACATGAGCCGGTGTTGCATCCACTGGTTGAACCTGGTGAATACACAAGTGACGAATTCCGAGCCGAGATACGTCAGTTGCGCATGAGGCAGTCGATGGGACGTGTCGGCTCTTGTTACGATAACGCTGCTGCGGAAAGCTGGTTCGCCGTCCTCAAAGCGGAGATCGGTACCACCGTCTGGGAGACCCGCCAGGCTGCCCGGGCCGACGTCCTCCGCTACATCGAGATCGAGTACAACCGCAGCCGACTCCGCAGGCATCCCGAGTACGGGTACGTCACCCCGCTCGAAACGAGAACCTTGCTCAGGCAGGACCTCACCCCCGCAGCGTAAACACCCGCTGTCCAGGCCCCGGGGGGAACTTCAGCCCTACCTCCGGCCCGTCCCTTGGAAGGTCGTTCGCGAACCTCATCTGGCGGTGGTGTCGTTTTGGAGGAGGGCTGCTCCCAGAGGGGTGAGGGTGTGCTGGACTGCGATGCCGGTGCGAGTGGTGGTGATGAGGCCGGCGTTGCGCAGGACGGTGGTGTGCTGGCTGGCTGAGGGTAGTGAGATGCCGATGCGGTCGGCTGTCTCGGTGGTTGTGGCCGGGTTTCGGAGGGCGGCGAGGACGGCGGCGCGGGTCCGTCCCAGCAGCGGTCCCAGGGTGTCGGTGGCAGTGGTGGGCTGTTCGCCGGCGTGCAGCGGATGCATCAGTGTCAAGGGCTCGCCGGAGCGAGACCCGTACATCGGGCCTTGGACGAAGTACGACGGTATGAGCATCAGGCCCCGGCCGTTTAGATGGATCTCGGTCAGGGCGCACGGTGAGGGGATGTGCCACGTCGGCGACTCCCAGCGCCAGCCGGGAACGAGGGTGGCCAGCATGGCATCGATGCCGCCGCGCAGCAGTGTCTCGGCCCGCAACGCCCGGTCGGCGACAGCGGTGGCCTGCATCTGCGGCCACAGGGGCGCGAGGGTGGAGCCGAAGTAGCGCAGGGTGTCATGCGCGAGGATCTGCCGGCCCTTGGTGGTGCCGTCGGCGAGCTCCCGCAGTTGGGGGCGGTCGCGGACGTGATGGGGCAGGACGGCGATTTCGTCCGCCAGTTCCTGATCCGGCGTCCGCACCGCCCGGTCGACACCGCCGTGCAGGTCGGGGGTGGTGGGCTGAACAAAGAAGTCGAAGATGCCGCCCTCTGGGGGGTCCAGGCCCCGGAGGATCCCTGCCCGTGGGGCCACGCTGTGCGCGATCGCCTGCTGCCACTGTCTCAGGCCGGGGCGCGACCGGACTAAGCCAGTCGGTTGGGTGCGTAAGTAGCGCACGCTGAGCGCCGTTTCCAACAGTGCGTTGGGCACAGGCGCGACGGTGATCTGACGTAGGTCAGCCTCGGTGAAATGTATGCGCAACATGAGCCCGATTTTTTCGTGCGCCTGACCCTTTTGGCTACAGATGAATGGCATGGCGACCGGAATGAACTGGCGGCAGGCTCTTTCTCACCAGCTCGCTAGGGGCACCCAAACAGTATCCGAAGTGCTGAACACCGCCCCCAACGGGGTGAGTACACACCATCCAGGCGAACGAAGAGGGAGAGAGTATGAACACCTTGAGCGGACAGTCACGGATGAGGAAGCGCGTATTACGCCCGCTCGTCGCCGGAGCTGCGGTGATGGCCGGGCTGGCCCTTACGGCAGGGCCCGCCTCTGCGGCCGACGGCTGGCAGAGCACCAACGACGTGGCGGGGGATCCGCCTTCTGAAGTGGTCTGCACGTCCGACATGCGGATCGGGAGGGCGTGCTTCCAGCCCTACGGCGAGTGGCTCTGGCTGAAGGACTCGAAGACGAACGGTGAGCCGGTGGCGATGGAGTGGAAACTGTTCGCCGGCCAAGACCGCGAAGGCGTGGCCTACTGGGCCGGTGGCTCCGCCGCCGGATGGACCAACCTCAACAAGAGCTTCCCTGACACGGATGACGGAACCCCAAACATCGTAAGCTTCAGGGTGTGTGAGGTTGATGTGCCCAGCCAGACCATCGTCGAGGACACGTGCAGCGCTCGGGTGAGCTCGATAGCCTGACCCCTCGCGGCACAGGACGTGGCACACCTCCGCCGCCGACTCCTTTCGGCTGCTTCTGCTCCGCCCGGCGCTCGGGGCCTGGGGAAGCCGCCCGGTCATGGGCCAGGTCTGCGGACTGCGCGGGCGGGAGATCCGCCCGCGCAGCGCCCCGCAGCTGATCAGCCGACATTGCGGCTCACGCTGTGCTCGTGGCGCACGATGCGCTCCCGTAGATCCTTGGCCCGACCGACCGGGGTCCGGAAACCCGGACGCGGTCAGAGCCGGTCGGCTCCCACCGAGCAGTGTGTCGATGGGAGCTGCCGGAAGGGCCCGCGATCCCGGCGAAGGCCAGGAAGTGGTCGGCCTTGCGTTCGTAGCGACGGTGCAGGCGACGGCACCCGGCCAGCCACGCCACCGTCCGCTCCACGGTCCAACGGTGGCGGCTGAGGGGCCTCGCGTTTTCCGGACAGGCATCTGACCGTCTATTCACGCGACGATTCGCAACTTCTCGTACTCGGCGTGGACTTCGCGTGGAGGGCGGTAACCCACCGCCGAGTGGAGGCGTTTGCGATTGTACCAGAATTCGATGTAGCGAGTGATGTCCTGCCGGGCAGCCTCGCGGGTCAGGTAAGTCGCCCTTGATACACGCTCGTTCTTCAGGGCGCCGAAGAATGATTCGGCCATGGCGTTGTCGAAACAGATCCCGGTGCGGCCGGAGGATCACCCGCTCGACCGGCTCGGCCGTGGTCTCCACGACGGGGCGTTCGGCGTGCAGGGTCACTTCGTGCTCGGCTTCGCTGATGTCCGGGCCGGCGGTGGCGTCGTCGCGGTTGGCGTCGGCGACCGGTTCGCGTTCGACGCGGACTTCTTCATGGCGTACCGGGACGGTCTTTTGGACCTCTTCGGCGACGACGTACTTACGCAGGCGGGCCCGGCCGACCTCCTGGCGCTCGGTGCCGACATGCAGCTGCTCCTCGGAGCGGGTCATCGCATCATCCGTGGTGCCGGTCTCGCCGCCGGTGCCAAGCTGGGTGGCCTGTTGCCAGGCGGCGTCCCAGTCGATGCCGTAGTACTCGTACAGGCGGTGTTCCTCATCCTCGGACAGGTGTCCGCCGGCGTCGACGTCCACGTTGGGGGCGTCCTTGACCTTCTCCTTGGGGAACGGGACTTCCAGGTGGTCTTCGACCAGGCTGGCGTCGGAGATCGGTACGAACGACTCGCTGGTGCCGAACAGGCCGGTCTTGACGCTGACCCATTCCGGCCGCCTGGTGACGTCGTCGAGGACACGTGCTTGGCGTCGCCGATCTTGTTGCCGTCGGTGTCGTAGACGGGATGGTCCAGTACGGTCGGGATCTGCTCTCGGATGATCATCGTCATCCCCTCTCCACTGGCCTCCCTGTCCGATTAGCCATAAAGATCCGCAAAACACATAAATGCCAGCATTTCATTCGTGGATGCTGGTATGGGATGCGCTCGCTTGGATACCCGCATGGGATGGTACGGACACTGAAACGGCATGGAAGGCACGGCGGGCATACCGCGGCCGACCAGGAGGTCGGGGCCGGGCGGGGGACGGGTGCCGGACCGGATGAGCAGGTGGAGGAGCAGGCGCCGGACACTCCGACGGACTTGCCCAAGGGCTCGTGGGGGAGGGTGCTGAAAGGCACCCTGAAGGAGTTCAAGAAGGATGAGCTGACCGACCGGGCCGCGGCGCTCACCTACTACGGGATCCTGGCGCTGTTCCCGGCCCTGCTGGCGCTGATCTCCCTGCTCGGTATCGTCGGCCAGTCGGCGACGCAGCAGGTGCTGGACAACATCCAAAAACTCGCCCCGGGTGCGGCGCGCGATGTCCTCAGCAACGCGGTCAAGCAGATGCAGGGCAACGCCGGAATCGGCTCGATCATGGCGATCGTCGGTCTGGCCCTCGCCATCTGGTCGGCCTCCGGCTACGTCGCCGCGTTCATCCGCAGCGCGAACGCGGTCTACGACGTTCCCGAGGGCCGACCGGTGTGGAAGGTGCTACCGGTCCGCCTCGGTGTGACGGTGGTGCTGATGATCATGGCGGTGATCAGTGCGCTGATCGTCGTCTTCACCGGCGGCCTGGCCCGTCAGGTCGGCACCGCGCTGGGCATCGGGGACACGTTCTTGACGGTGTGGTCGATCGCGAAGTGGCCGGTGCTGGTCCTCCTGGTCACGATCATGATCGCGATTCTGTACTGGGCGACGCCGAACGCGAAGGTCCGCGGCTTCCGCTGGATCACACCGGGCAGTTTCCTGGCCCTGGTGATCTGGATGATCGCCTCCGCCGCCTTCGCGTTGTACGTGGCGAACTTCGCCTCCTACAACAAGACCTACGGAGCGCTCGCCGGCGTGATCGTCTTCCTGGTGTGGCTGTGGATCACGAACCTGGCGATCCTGCTCGGCCTGGAGTTCGACGCCGAGATGCACCGGCAGCGCGCCGTCGCGGGCGGCCATCCGGCCGGCGAGGAGCCGTACGTCCAGCCGCGCGACACCCGCAAGTGGTTCGAGGAGGACCGCCGCCGCCTTGAGTCCTGAGCGGCGAGATCACCGTCACAGGGCCCATTCTCGGGCCTTGCGCGTTGGCGACGTCGACTCGATCACGGGACCGGTGTGGGGCAGCCCGGGACGGGAAGTCGCTGGTCATGAGAGTGATGGCAGATCTGCGCGCCGGGGACCGCCGGCTGGCCCGGCGGTCGATCGCGTCGGGGCCGCCCTGGGTGCGGCGGGTCGCGCCCGCGGTTCAGGAGGCGGCCGAGCACACCAAGCTGTGGTGGGCGGCAGCCGGGGTGATGGCCGCCGCCGGCGGGTGGCGCGGCCGCACGGCGGCCGCAGCCGGGGTGACGTCCATGGCAACGGCGCAGGTGCTGTCCAACGCGGTCGCCAAGAAGCTGTACCGGCGCCGCCGCCCGCCACAGGAGTGGGTGCCTGCAGAAGAACTTCAGGATCGCCCGGACAGCTCCTCCTTTCCCTCCGGGCACACGGCTGCCGCCTTTGCTTTCGCCGGTGCCGTGGCGCCGGTGTGGCCGGCCGCCGGTGCCGCTTGCGGGTTGTCGGCGGTGACCGTGGCCGCGGAACGGGTGCACAGCGGTGCGCACTACCCCCTTGGACGTGGCCGCTGGCGGCGCCCTCGGGCTGGCTGCGGCCGCCCTGGTACGGGCCGCACCGCGGCTGCTGTGGCGACGTGTGCTCTGACGAGCGGTGATGTGTCGCTGCCGGGGTACTCGGACCCGCGATCAGACGGTGGAAGGAGATCGCCGATTGGTCGCCACCCACGGGCAGCCCAGACCCCTGGCGAGCACGAACGGACACCGCACCTCGCAGGGCCTGCCGCAAAACGCCGACGAAGGACAGGTGAGCACCCATGACAGCAGAAGGCTCCCCCCGCCCGAGCGGCGGAGCGCAGGAACCGGTCGGCGACCTGGTTCAGCGTGCCTCGCAGCAGCTGTCGCAGCTGGTCCGCGACGAGATGCGCCTGGCGCAGGCGGAGATGACCCAGAAGGGCAAGCGGTTCGGCAAGGGCGGCGGCCTGTTCGGCGGCGCCGGGCTGGTGGGTGTGCTCACTCTGCAGGCACTGGTGGTCACCGTGATCGCCGCGCTCTCGCTCGTTATGGATGTGTGGGTGGCGGCGCTGATCGTCACCGCCGTGCTGGCCGCCGTCACCGCGCTGATGGCGGCTCTGGGCAAGCAGCAGACCAGCAAGGCGTCCCCGCCGACGCCGGAGCAGACCGTGGACAGCGTCAAGGCCGATGTAGCCGAGATCAAGGAGAAGGCGCAGCGATGACCCAGGACAAGCCGAACACCGGCGATGAGGCCACACCCACCCCGGAGGAACTGCGTGAGCAGGTCGAGGCGGATCGCGAGGAGCTCGGCGAGACCGTCGAGGCGCTCGCGGCCAAGACCGACGTCAAGACCCGCGCCCGCGAGAAGACGACGGCCGCCAAGCAGCAGGTCGCCGAGAAGACCACCCACGTCCAGGCCCAGCTGCGGGACAAGGCGACGCACGCCGCCCACGTGGTGCAGGAGCGGACCCCGGAGCCGGTGCGCGCCAAGGCCGCCGCGGCCACCGGCCAGGTCCGCGACAAGGCAGCTCATGCCGGGCAGCTCGCCCGGGAGAAGGCTCCCGAGCCGGTGCGCGAGAAGGCCAGCCAGGGCATACAGGCGGCACGCGCCAACCGCACCCCGCTGCTCGCCGCGGCCGGTGCACTGATCGCGCTGCTGCTCATCCGCCGCTCCAGGAGGCACCGATGAAAGCCGCGAAGATCGCCTACAAGCCGGTCGGCATGGCCATGGGCGCCATCAGCGGCGTGCTGGCCGGTGCGGTGTTCAAGCAGGTCTGGAAGAAGCTCGGGCACGACGAGGACGCCCCCGACGCCACCGACGAGCAGCGCACCTGGCGCGAGGTCCTGTCGGCGGCCGTCCTGCAGGGAGCGATCTTCGCCGGTGTCAAAGCCGCCGTCGACCGCGGCGGCGCCACCGCCACCCGCCAGCTGACCGGCACCTGGCCCGGCTGACCTGACCCGTCGACGTGCGCCGCACCCCGACCTGGGCGGACGTCGAGGGCCGGTTGAGCCGTCCTTAAAGGAAGGACACATGGTGACCGCGCATCCCCCGCTTGCCATGACCGCGGCAGTCGTCACAGTCGTCGTTCTGGCGACGCGCTGGTGGGCAACTCCGCACGAGCGGTTCAGCCATCGCATCCGCTCGCTGGTCCTGCCCTCGCATCGGCCCGACCCCGACCCGTCTCAGCCCGTCGACCGGTTCAACGGCGCAACCGAGCGGCATCCCCAGACGCTGGATGCCGGGGCCGAGGTGCTGCGGGAAGCCGAGCAGCTCGTGAGCCGGCAATGGGACCGGCTCCAGCCCCTCTACCCCCACCACCCCGACGACCCCCGATCTCACAGTCGCTAGACCATCAGCGGTAGCTGCGGGGATGTACTGGCTCGTCGGTTCAGAAACCGGCCCTCACCGGGAATAGGCGCAGTCTGCGTCACCTTTTGGGCTTACCTCGTCGATACCCCGATTACGGCCGCAACAGCGTGATGCCGGTGCTGGTCGCTAGGCTCGGCAGGGCTGTCCGGGTGGTTCCCGGCAAGGCGGTTGGGAGACGTGGTGGCTGGTGTTTCCGTGGTGGATGTGACGGTCTCGGGCACGTGTGTGATCGCCCGGGTCAGCGGCGAGATGGATTTCACCACCCGCCCGGACTTCCAGGAGCGCTTCGACGAGTTGGTCGCTCGTGGGGAGCGGTTCATCGTGCTGGATCTGTCGGGGGTGACGTTTTGCGACTCCGCCGGGCTGAACGCGCTGCTGGTAGGCCGGCTGCAGGCGGACAAGCGCGAGGTGGAGTTTGTGGTGGCCTGTGTGCCGCAGCATCTGCGGCGGATCCTGCAGATGACGGGTGCCGATCAGGTGCTGCGGTCCT
The DNA here is from genome assembly GCF_040652275.1 of Streptomyces sp. NPDC048275. NCBI lineage: Bacteria > Bacillati > Actinomycetota > Actinomycetes > Kitasatosporales > Streptomycetaceae > Streptomyces > Streptomyces sp. NPDC048275. The sequence continues at coordinate 19,127 of NZ_JBEZLR010000068.1, read as the reverse complement.
CTGAAACCGTCGCCGAGGCCGAGGCGGAACTTGCCCTGAGAGGCCCGGCTGGAGGCCGGGCGTGAGAGTAGGTATGCGCTGCTGGTCATCAGGCGGCCCGCCGCCGTGGGCGGGGCGGTATGCATCTGCCGTGTGGTCTTGCGGGCGAGGCGGTGGGGGGCCTGCCCTTGATCAGTGCTTCGCCGTTTCCCACGGTTGCGTTACATGCAACATCGTGGCGCCGGGAGATCAACGCCCCAGGCCAGAAGGCGTTCTGTCACCGAAACGAGCGGCATCGACATAGCTCGTGAGCAGGTCTGAGGCCATCCGTTGGTCGCGGCGAATGATGCATCAGCTGAAATTTCGCCTCTTTAATGTCACACGAGCATGATCATCCGGACCTGTATTAGGTGACAGCGGATCTCTGTCGGGAGAGCCGCGCACCTGATGAGGAGCTCTACCGTGACGTACACCAGCAGCGCCCGGCAGCCCGGACAGGACCCGCACTCAACGTGGACAAGGGGTGCCGAGCGCCCTCCAGGTGGCCCGGAGAGCAGTGCCGCGTCCAGTGCCGCGAACGATTCCAACGTCGTGCCCATCACTGCAGCTCACACTGCCCGCCAGGGGGCCCACCGGCACGCCGACACCTCTCTCCCTTCCCCTGAAGAGTCAGCGAAGGGGAAGAAGTCCACTCCCACGGCCGCGAAGGTGCGGGCTGACGCGCTGCGGATGCTGGGGTGCGTGCGGATAGCCACGGTTCGGCAGATGGCTCAGGTGAACACGGCAGAGGACAAGGACGGCCGGTCGTACGTGCGCAGGGCGATGTCGAAACTGGCGGAGCTCGGACTGGCGGAGACGAACGGCAAGGTGGGCAAGCACCCGATCTGGAACCTGACCCCGGCGGGGCAGAAGGCTCTGGCCGACGGCAACGAGCTGCCGCCCCGACCGAAGGCCGGCACCGGAGCGAAGGCCGTTCGCGCCGGGTTCGGCCCGCACGGCATCGCGGTGACCGACACGATCCTCGCCTACGGCAGCAGGCGCTCTCTGACCGACTGGCAGGTGGAGGTGAACCACGCCATCAAAGAGACCGGCCTGAGCTTCAACACCGACGCCGTCCTCGCCCAGCCCACGGCGACCAGCGAGGTGCGCCTCTTCGAGCTCGACAACGGCACCATGACCCGGGCCCGCCTCGCGCGTGAGGTCTGGGACTACGAACGCTACGCCGGGCATCGCGTCTGGGAGGGAGCGCGCGGCACCATCGGCAGCATGTTCCCGTTCTGGCAGCGCCACCGTTACACCCGCTCCGAGCGCTTCCCGCGGCTGCATGTCGTCCTGGCGGGCATGGAGGAGCACCTGCTCGACAACCGCCGTCAGGCGCTCACTGCCGACGTCCGGGGCATTGCCGTCGCGGTGTGGGTGAACACCCTGCCCCGGCTGAAGCGCGGCGAGCCCTGGTACGAGATCGGCGTCGATGACCCGGACCGGCGCCGCGCCCGATATCCCGAGCCTGCCAGCCGCTGACCGCCGCGATGCCGGGCAAGCCCTTCTGAGCGAAGGGCTTGCCCGGCGCGGCCTGCCTTGTGGCCCGGGGGGCGGAACGGAATCCGAAGTTCTCGCGCCACCGCGTGGGACGGATCGGCCCACAGGCCGACCGCGCCACAAGGCGGGCCGTACACAGGACACATGAGACGCAGCCGAGAAGAGACCGAGCCGGACCTGCCGGGCAGCCTGTGGCACGCCCTGTCCCGGCTCCAGCGCACGCACCCCGAGCCCGTGGGCCGGATCGGGCCGCTCGCCCGACCGGTCGCGCTGGTGTCCTTCGCCGCGGCCACCGACATCGTGCTCTCGGCCCGCGTCCAGCTGTCCGGCGCGGAGACCATGGACGATGTGCACGAGACGCTCCGCACGCTGACCCGCGGCCTGTCCTGGGACACGCGTTACACCGGTCCTGACGTCGCGCTGGAGGTCACGCTCGGCAAACGGCAGGAGCTCCCGCTGCACGCGGCACATACCGTCGGCCTCACTCGGCTCTTCCATAACGCCGCCGGCACCATCGGCGCCCGCAGCACACCAGGGGGAGGGCGCTGCGTTCACTGTGAACGGCACCGGGCTTGCCCGCCCGCTGTGGGAGCCGTCGTTCTCAGCCGGCCACGACGTCGCGTAGTTCCCGTACAGCGCGCTCGCGGTGGTGCTGGGCGGGGATCGCCTCATACAGGTCCAGGGCGCGGCGGCGGACCAGGCCGGTGCGGTAGTCCGCGGGCAGTGCCGTCAGGGCGTTGACCGTACGACGGCACGCTTGCTCGGTGTCGCCGTCGTGATGGGAACACGCCGCCGCGTCGATGTTCAGCAGGGTGCGCGTCATGGTGCTGGTCGGCGCGGACAGCTCCAGGGCGCGCTCCTGGCTGACGTGGGCGAGGCGGGTGTCCCCGAGCGTGGTGAACGCGTGGCTGAGGTGGACGTGGTGCTTCTGCTCGCCGTACGTCAGCCACGTGTCCGACCGCTCGCCCTCGGGGAGCCGGTCCATGAGGGCGTCAGCGGCCTCGAGCGCGGCGCGGGCCTGCTCGCTCTGGTGGTTGAGGGCATAGGCGCGGGCGGCGACCGCGGCCGCCAACGTTGCCGCGGCGGTCGGCCGGTGCCCGGCGACGTGGCGGGCCCGTTCGGCGAGGCCGGCCGCTGCCTTCGGGGCTCCGTAGTTGAGCGGGACCATCGCCTCGCGGGCGAGGACCCAGGCGTGCAGCTGGTCGTCGCCGGATTCGGCGGCGGCCCGGGCGGCGGTGGCGAACCAGGCACGGGACTGCTGGCGGCTGCCCAGGTCGTGTAAGACGATCGCGGTCATCCCGGCCATCTGCCCGGCCGTACGGCACAGCCGCGCCCTGACCGGGGCGGGCTGCGGGACGGTGAGCAGCGGGCGCAGGGTCGTGAAGTCGGAGACCAGGTCGGCGAGCACACGGGTGGGTTGCTGGCCGTGGTAGCCGTACCCGTAGCTCTCGGCTGCGGCCTCCAGGTCGGCGAGGTCCTCCAGGGCGCCGGGGGAGAGGGTCTGGTCGACGTCGGTCCGGGCGGCGGTGAGGGCGGCGAGCGCCGGAGCGGTGAGGCCGGCGGCGAGCGCGCCACGAAGCAACTGGCGGCGCTTCATCGGATCATCTTCTCCATGGTGGGACTCCGAGCTGAGAGCGGCGGTGTCCTCCCAGGGTTGCGCAGCCAGTCCCAGGAAGGCACCGGGAATGCGCAGACCGCCGGAGATTCGCTCGACAGTTGCCAGCGCGGTGACAGCCGCGGTGCCCCGGGCGATCTGGCTGACACGCTCGGACTTGAGCACGCACGCTTCGGCGATCCGGTTGAAGGAGATTCCCGCCTCGTGGGTCATCGCGAACACCACGGTGAAGTCCCGCTCGCGCAGGGCCCGGACGAACACGGGGTCGGCCAGCAGATGATGCGGCACTTGGGCGGGTGACGGCGGTAAGTCGTCCACAAGTCCCCCAGAACTCTCGTGGAATGACGAAGCGTCAGCCCAACGACCATACCCACCGTGGGGGCCCCATGACGGGGTTATCGCCAGTGCTTTCCGTGGCTGTACTGGCTGGTGTTCGCGGCCGTGCCGTCCAGGGCCCGGCCGACCGATCAGGAGGAGGACCCATGCAGAGTCCCGTCCAGCCCCCGCCCGCCACGTCCGGTCCGTCGACCGGCGGTCTGGTCCGCTCCCGCCGGGCGATCGTCGCCGCCCGGGGCCGCAACGCCATCCCCTCGGACGGTGGCGGCACCGGCAAGAGCGACGGCAACGACTGACGGATCGGGAGCCCTGACGCGATGACGCACACGTCCATCGCGGCGTGCCTGGGCGAGGACTTCCTCGCCCAGGCACTGCACCGCGAATACCGCCACGTACCCGGCGCGCTCGATGTCGCCGGACTGATGACCTTCGACGACCTCAACACCATCCTGGCCGCGCACCGGCTGGAGTCGCCGCGTATGCGGCTCTCCCGCGATGGCGAGACGCTGCTGGTCGGCGGGTACACCACTCCGGTGGCCACGCGCCGTCACACGGTGTGGCACCGCCTCCACCCCGCCGAACTGCACGCCCGCCTCCAGGAGGGCGCCTCGCTCGCCCTGGACAGCGTCGACGAACTCCACCCGCCCCTCGCCCGCCTCTGCGAAGCGATCGAGCGCGACTTGCGCACCCGCGTCCAGGCGAACCTCTACGCGTCGTGGACCAGCACCGAGGGCTTCGGCGTTCATTGGGACGACCATGACACCGTCATCGTCCAGTTGGACGGCGCGAAACGCTGGCGGATCTACGGCACGACGCGGGCCTACCCGCTGTACCGCGACATCGAGGACCCCGGCGAGGCACCCACCGAGCCGATCGCCGACCTGGTCCTGCACCCCGGCGATGTTCTGTACGTGCCGCGCGGCGTGTGGCACGCGGTCTCCGCCGACCAGGGCGTGCGCTCCCTGCACGTCACCTGCGGCCTGCAGACCTATACCGCGACGGACCTGATGGCGTGGGTGTCCGAGCAGCTGCTCACGCACGAGGACTGGCGGCGCGACCTGCCGCTGCTCGCCGCGCCGGACGTCCAGGCCTACGCCGTGGACCAGATGCGCAAGCGGCTCGCCGAACTGCTGGACGACCCGACGCTGCTCGCCCGCTACCGGGCCGCGATGGACGGGCAGGCCGTCGGCCGGATGGTGCCGAGCCTGCCGTACATCGACGGCACCCCGGCCGACCCCGGCCTGCGGGTGCGGCTGACGACCGCCCGCGCCGTGCTGGAGGTCGGCGAGGACGTGGTGACGCTGTCCGCCGCCGGGAGCACGTTCGAGTTCGCCCCGGCAGCGGAGGCGGTGCTGCGCCCGCTGGTCGACGGACGCACCGTGGACCTGGCCACGCTCGCCGACACGGCCGGCCTCGCCCTGGAGGACATCGCCGGGCTGGTCCAAGAGCTCGTAGCCGGGCAGGCCGCGACGGTGGGGAGCCTGCTGTGACAGCGGAGCTCGCTCTGGGCACCTACCGGTGCCAGGCGATCCCGGAGGCGGCTGCCCGTGCGGCCGCCTCCGGCGCGCAGTGGATCGACACCGCCCCCAACTACGCCACCGGCCAGGCACAGAGCCTGCTGGCCCCTGCCCTGGCCGCCCACCCGTCCCTGCGGATCGCGACGAAGGCCGGCTACTTCACCGCGGCCACCGGTGCCGATGCCGTGAGCGCTGGTGTCCTCACCGAGGACCAGGCCGTGGTCGGGCACAGCCTCGCCCCGCCATATGTGCGCTGGCAGACCGGCCGCAACCGCGAGCAGCTCGGGCGCGAGCGGCTGGACCTGGTCCTGCTGCACAACCCGGAGCGCGCCCACCCCGGCGACCGCCTGGCCCTGCACCGCGCGATGCGGGAGGCGTTCGTCGTCCTCGAGGAAGCCGTGGCAGCCGGGCACGTGGCCGGGTACGGCATCGCCACGTGGGCGGGTCTGGAAGAGGAGGCGTTCACGGTGGGGGAGCTGCTCGCCCTGGCCGCCGAAGCCGCGGGCGGCCGTCACCACCTGGTCGCGGTCCAGATGCCGGTCAGTCTGGTGATGATGACGCCGATCGCGCAGGCCCTGGACGGCCGGGGGCCGCTCCCGGCCGCAGCCGGGGCGGGGCTGCGGGTGATGGCCTCTGCTCCGCTCCACGGCGGTGAGCTCCCCGGCATCGTCGACCAGGAGCTCGCCGACCTCATCCGGCCGGCCCTGACCCCCGCACAGGCGTGCGTCCTGGCGGTCGCGTCATGCCCAGGAGTGACGGACGTCCTCATCGCCGCTTCCAGTGCGCCACACTGGAGTCAGGCGGCCGACGCCGTCGCCCAACCCTTGCTGACCGCCGCCAAGTTGCGGGAGATCACTGGTGTACTCGCCTCCCCTTGACCCGGACACCGAACAGCGCATGCGCGCCCATCACGTCCGCGCCGCGAAGGCCTTGGACGTACGAGTCGAGTCGGGCGGGGAGTTCTGGGGGTGGGCCGGGCGCACCCTGGGTGTCCCGGCCCGCACCGCCACCGGGCAACGAGTGTGGCTGCGGCTGGTGTCCTGTCCGCAGGACAAGGCGTCGGGGAAGCTGTGGGAAGGCGCCCTCGATGCCCAGCACGTCTTCGGGGACCTTGACGGGCGCCGGCCCGCCCTCCTGGCTGTCCACGACGCCGTCGACGACGGCACCGCCTACCGGGCGGAGCTGTCGGCCCGCGTGGACCAGCCTGTCCTGTCCGACGACCCGGTCCTCCAGCGCGACCTCCAGCTTTCGGACTCCTGGTGGGAGGACCTCGCCGGGACGCTGGCGAAGGTGGCGGCCGTCGACACCGACCGCGTCGCCGTACGTCAGCAGTACATGGACCGGGCGATCCCCGAATTCGTGGGCATCCCGTCCCCGGCCGTGACCTGCTGGAGCGCCGCCCACTCCGATCTGCACTGGGCTAACGTCACCACGCCGCTGAGGCTTCTCGACTGGGAGGGGTGGGGGCGAGCTCCGCAGGGGTTCGACGCCGCCACGCTCTACGCCTACTCGCTGCTCCAGGAGAACGTCGCCGCCCGCGTCCGCGATGCTTTCCCCGTCCTGGGCAGCCCGGCCGGCCTCGCCGCCGAAGCGACCGTGTGCGCCCAGCTGCTCCAGACAGTGGCCCGCGGCGACAACCTCACCCTCGAAGACCAGCTCCGTACCTGGGCAGAGGAACTGCGCCGCCGCTGAAAGAGCCGCCCGGTTGCCGCTGAGGAACACCGGCTGGGCCGTCATGGTCGGGGCGACCACGGACCCCGACCGATGGCGGACCGCCCGCACGGCGGCCAGGGCTGCGGCCTGAACAGCCTCGAACAGCGCCTTCAGGTCGGCTTACCTGCCGATCACGGGCGGGGCCACACGGGTCCAGCTATGCGACGATGTTCGGACACGAGACCGACCGGCACCGCGGGTGCCGCTCTTTGGGTTCTGGGCATCGCCCCCTTCCAGGGCATCCAGCTCCTGCCATCGTCGGCCCGCCCCTCTCAAGGGGCGCTTCGCCTATGGGCTCCTCACCCCCTAGAAGGGGGCTCGCCCACCATGCACTTCACCCTGCGGATCGACGGCACCGCCGCTCACATCACCGTGCACGGAGAGATCGACTACACCACCCTGCCCACGCTCCGCGCTGCCGCTGCCGGGCTGCCACCGAATGTGACCGAGCTGGTCTGGGACCTGCATGACGCCCGCTTCATAGACATCGCCGGCCTCCACCTGCTCTTCGAACAGCCATCACCAGAGGGCCCGCCCCGCAAAACGACAGTGACCAACCTCGCGCCCCAGCCACTGCGGCTGCTGGTTCTCGCCACCGAAACGATCCCCGCCCTCGAACTCGCCCACCTGCTCCCCGACACACTCCCGGGCACCCTGCTCGATGACTGAGAGGGGCAACGGTCAGCATCGGCTTCGGCAGCCTGTCACGCACGATGCCTTCGCGTTCAGTAGCTGTTTTCGATCCCGTTTGCCCAGCTCGGAATTCGAACAGGGCCTTCGATGTGTGGTGAGGGCCGAGCAGACACAAGATCGGTGTGGCTGTCATGGGCAGCGCGTCGACCGGGTTCAGGATCAGAGATGCTAACCAAGATCATTTTCATGAACAGTGCTGTGGCTGGGGAGGGCTGGCATCGATCCTGTCCGGTGGGCTACGTTGTGGGCGATGACTACCGGGACGGCATTGCGCCACACACGGATTGGTGACCCGGCGCTCCTCTGAGCGCCGTACGGGCCGGAGCCGGCCCGCTGTTGGATCGAGGATCCGGCGCTGCTGCGCGGGCTCCGCCTCCTGTCGTGTTGATCACAGCTCGACACGTCAACCCCGACAGGAGATCTCATGCCCACCAAGATGCTGCACATCCCCACCGCGGACGGCCAGGCCGACGCTTTCGCCGCCTTCCCCGACAACGGCGAGCGGCACCCAGGCGTCCTGATGTACCCGGACGGCTTCGGCATCCGGCCCGTGCTGCGGGAGATGGCCCGCGAACTGGCCGCGCACGGGTACTACGTCCTCGTCCCCAACCTCTTCTACCGGCACGGCCCGGCACCGGTGATCGAACTTCCCGAGCACATCGGAGAAGAGGTCCGGCCTGCGGTCTTCGCCCAGTTGATGCCCTTGATCGAGGCGCACACCGCCGAACGTGTCCTGCGCGACGCCGACGCCTACCTCAGGTTCCTCACCACCCAGCCCGAGGTCGGCGCCGGACCGGTCGCGGTGACCGGCTACTGCATAGGCGGCCTTTCGGCGGTGCGCACCGCCGTGGCCCATCCCGACCAGGTGGCCGCCGTCGCCGCATTCCACGGCCCCGTGGGCGCGGACGGGCCCGACAGCCTCGCCAAGCTCACCGCCCAGGTCCACCTCGGCCACGCCGAAGGCGACCTGACGCCCGAGGCCCTGGGCGAGCTCAACCAGGCCCTGGACGCCGCGGGGGTCGGCTACACCTCCGAGATCTACCCCGGCACCATCCATGGCTTCACCATGTCCGACACCGACGCTTTCAACGCCGCCGCGCTGCAGCGCCATTGGGACCGCCTGCTGCCCCTCCTCGACCGCACCCTGGCCAACTTCTGAGGTTCCGGCCCGGAAAACTAACCTGAAGCACGTGGCTCCCCAGTCCTAGCGATGTTTCAAAGACGGGTGGGGGCGGGCGCAGCCCGCCTCCACCAATTGGGGAGCCATTGCTTGACGGCAGTGGGAGGGTCGGTACCGCTCCGCGCATTCGGGGTCTCCCAGTGACGGTGGTGACCGCCAACGCCAAGGCGATCAGTCCCGTTGCGCGGGGCCACTTGGGTGGCCGGGGTGGACCGGCGTTCGAACGCTGGTCACAGGGTCGGGCTCGTCCTCCGCCTGGTGCTCTGTGTCGGGTTCCTGGCGCAGGTCCAGGAAGCAGCGCAGCCGTACGCCTGGTTCACCGGGCTCGCGGGTTGTACGGTCCGCCGGCGCGATTCCCCAGCGGGCGGCGAGCAACTCCTGGACCGCGAACGCGGTCTCGTCATCGGCGGCCGCGACCTCCACCACGGCCAGACCCGGCCGTGCCACATGCGCGTCATTGATCTGCCTCATGTCTGGCACTACGCGTCAACAAGCCCGAAAGTTCTGCGATGCGGCAGGCTTCACCCGACCGAGGAGGGCCCCAGGGGTTGCGGCATCTGTTGCGCTAAAGGTTGCGCCAAGGTGTTGCGCCGGCCTCCGCAGCGCCCCGAAGTCCGCCCAGGTCACCACAGGCGTACGGCGTGGTCGGGCCGCTGACATCCCCGTTGCGACCCCCTTCGATCATGCCCTGGCTAGAGTTGAGGATGAGGGAGGGCGGGATGGGCGGCGCGGACGCAGCCGGGGATCGGGGCGCGCTCTTCGTGTTGCGCGTCGGCGGGGCCTCCGCGCCCGGTCGCCGTCAGTGCGGCGGTGACGTCAGGCGAGGGACGTCGGCGGGGGAGAGGTCGGGGCGGGCACGGTGCCAGCGTGCGGGATGCCGCCACCGGCCGGAGGCGTCGCGGGCGACGTCGACGCCGACTTCCACCACCAGCTCGGGTTCCACCAGCGTGACGTTCAGCTTTTCCTGGCTGCCCCACCCGGCGGATTCTCTGTCAAGTTCAGCGTGTTGAACTGACAAGGCTGAGCATCCGGGTGAGCGACTGGGTGACAGCTGTCGGGGGTGCGCTCACGGGCGGGGCTTGATCTCCTTCATGGTCAGGCGGGATTCGAGGCGGAGCCCGACGGGCAGGCCCTTGAGTTTGTCCATGAGGAAGGCTTCGTAGGCGGCATGGTCGGCGACGGCGACGCGGATGAAGTAGTCGGGGCGGCCGTACATGCGGCGGAACTCGACAACCTCCTCATAGGAGGCCACCGTGTCTTCGAACTGCTCGACGGTCTGGCGGTCCTGGGCGTTGAGCTCCACGTCGATGAGGACTTCCAGCCCTCGGCCCAGCGCCTGGGGATCGACGACGGCCCGGTACCCGGTGATCACGCCCGCCTCTTCCAGTCGCTTGACCCGGCGCAGGCACGGCGGTGGGGTCAGGCCGACCCGCTTGGCCAGCTCGACGTTGGTCAGCCGCCCGTCCCGACTCAAGTGAAACAAAATTTCTCGATCAAGCCCATCGAGGCGTACTTCAGTGCTCACACAGTGATCATAGAGCGTGAATCGGTAACCATGTGAGGCGTGATTCCAAATATCATTGCCCCATGCACATAAGCCCTGCCGTTGTCGCTGGCGGACCTCAGCCCGCGCCCGAATCGCCCCCCGGGCCGGCCTGTGAGGCACGGGCGGCGTTCAAGGACTCCCTCGGTGTGGGCCTGGCCTTCGTCCCGCTCGGACTCGCCCTGGGGGCGCTCGCGTCACAGGCGGGCCTGGACTGGTGGTGGGCGGGTCTGTCGGCGGCGCTCATCTACGGCGGATCTTTTGAGTTCGTGCTCATCGGCCTGGTCACCGCCGCCACTCCACTGGCGTCCGTCGCCCTGTCCGCGTTCATGGTCAACGTCCGGCATGTCTTCTACGCGCTGTCCTTCCCCCTGGACCGAGTGAACGGCCGTCTGGGCAAGACGTACGGCACCTTCGCCATGACCGACGAGGCGTACGCGCTGAGCACCACCGAGCAGGCCAGCTCCTGGCCCGGTCGGCGCATCCTGTGGCTGCAGCTCTTCCTGCACCTGTACTGGGCGGGAAACGCGACCATCGGGGCCCTGCTCGGCTCCCTCATCCCTGAGAATGTCACCGGCTTGGACTTCGCCCTCACTGCCCTGTTCGCCGTCCTCGCTCTGGACGCCGTCCGGGACCTGCGCCGCGACCTGCCCGCTCCGGTGCTGGCAGTGCTCAGCGCCCTGGCCGCGAGACTCCTTTTCCCGGGCGAGATGCTCCTGGCCGCTTTCGCCCTGTTCACCGCCGCCCTTCTGGCCCGCCATCGCATGACCAGCAGGAAGCCGAGCCATGCCTGACGCTCCCTACGCCGTCGCCGCCGTCCTCGTCTCCGCCGCCGTCACCTGGGCCCTGCGTGCCCTCCCCTTCGCCGCGCTCACCCCGCTGCGCAACAGCGCGATCGTCCAATACCTCAGCACCCGCATGCCCGCCGGCGTCATGCTGATCCTCCTGGCCTACTGCCTCCGCGACCTCCCCCTCACCCACGCCAGCGCCCTCGCTCCCCTGACCGCCCTGACCGCCACCGTCGGCCTGCACCTGTGGCGCCGCAACGCCCTGCTGAGCATCCTCGGCGGCACAGCCGTCCACGTGATCCTGACCAGCACCGTCTTCGCCCACTGAGGCCCGCCCGACGCGGAGGCCAAGCCCTGGGGACGCCGCCTTCCGTGTCGCGGACAACGGGTCCGGCCCCTGAAGGTGACCATGCACCTGCGGGACGCCTCCTGGCGATCCAGCACGGCTGGTGCCCCCTACTGCGTCCATGACTACAGGAAGAGCTTGTTCATGTACGGAATCCAAGCGTCCGAGTTCGGCTCGGAGGACGTCCTCGCCTACACGGAACTGGCTGCACCACAGCCGCAGGCGGGCCAGGTCCGGGTGCGGATGCACGCCGCCGGCGTCAACCCTGCCGACACCTACATCCGGTCCGGGACGTACGAGTTCTTCAGGCCGGATCTGCCCTACACGCCGGGATTCGACGGTGCGGGCGTCGTTGACCAGGTCGGCGCCGGTGTGGACACGGTCAAGCCCGGCGACCGGGTGTTCGTGGCAGCTCTGGGCACGCCCGGGTGCACCGGCACCTATGCCGAACTGGCCGTCGCCGACGCCACCGCGGTGCACCCCCTGCCGTCCAGCCTGTCCTTCGCCCAAGGAGCGGCGGTCGGCGTCCCTTGCGTGACGGCCTGGCGTGCACTGTTCCAGCGAGCCCGGCTGCAGCCGGGCGAAACCGTCTTCATCCACGGCGCGAGCGGCGGCGTCGGCCTTCACGCCACCCAGCTCGCCCACGCCGCCGGAGCCGTCGTCATCGGCAGCGCGAGCACCCCGGCAGGAGCCGACCTGGTCCGCGCCGCGGGGGCCGCGCACGTCCTCGACCACGGATCGGCCGGATACCTGGATGAGCTCACGCGGATCACCGACGGCCGGGGCCCCTCGGTGATCATTGAAATGGCAGCGCACCTGAACCTGGAAAAGGACCTGACCGTCCTGGCCACCGCAGGCCGCGTGGTGATCGTCGGCAGCCGCGGCAGCCTGGCTTTCACTCCCAGACTCGCCATGGTGAAGGAGGCCACGATCCTCGGCCTCGCGCTGTGGAACGCCACCCCGTCGGAAACGACCGACGCCCTCACCGGGGTGGCGGCACGCCTGCGCGAAGGCGCCCTGGTCCCGGTCGTCGGCGACACGCTGGCGCTGTGCGAGGCCGCCGCCGCGCACCGCCGCGTCCTGGAGCAGGGGGCCCGAGGAAAGCTCGTACTGATCCCCGAATGACGCCGGCCTCGCCCGGCCCGCGCCGCACGTCCAGCTGACCAACCAGCACAGGTCAGCTCATGCATCTACCGAAAGGTGAGTCCCATGAAGGACCCCTTCAACGCCGCCACCGTCGAGTCGCGACTCAACGCCCTGGGTCACACCATCCCGGTCCCGCCGGCGCCCCGAGCCAACTACACGCCCGGCAAAGCGATCGGCGACACGCTGTACCTCTCCGGCCAGATCCCCTTCGTCGACGAGGTCCTGGCGGCGACCGGCAAGCTCGGTGAAGACGTGACGGTGCAGGAGGGCCAGAAACTGGCCGCTCTCGCCGCGCTCAACGCCCTCGGCGCCGCACGGCAGGTACTGGGAACACTGGAAGGCGCGTCCGTCGCGAACCTCAACGTCTTCGTCGCATGCGCCCCCTCCTTCGCGGAGCACCACATCGTCGCGAACGGGGCCAGCGACGTCCTGACGGCCGCGTTCGGACCCGACGAGGCGATTCCCCGGACTGCGGTCGGCGTCCCCAGCCTTCCCCTCAACGCCCCGGTCGAGATTCAGCTCCTGCTCACCATCGCGGCCGCTTAGCCGGCACCTATCCATCCTGCTCGATCGGTGCGGCCCGACATCGTCGCCGAGTTCCGGGCCGACACGGCCGTGGACCAGGGCCGATACCGGCATCCTGTACGGGTCCTGCGGATTCGGGCTGATATGAATCCGATGCAGGTGCCGAGATTTGGAGAGCCGGGTGAACTGTCAGGCGGGGGCAGCGGCCCCGGGGTGAATCGCCGTCAGCCGGGCATCGCGCACATCGACGACCATTCTCTTGGCGGCCAGGGGCCTGGTCGGCAAGGAGGCCGGGACGGTGGGCCACGGTGCTGCACGACCACCCATTTGACATTGACATCAGTGTCAATGTTCAACCATGGGGGTCATGACGCGCGAACCAGTCCGCGTCGCGTCGCTGGTCGCTATTCCTGGTGACACCTTTGAGCGTGACAGTCAGTGACTGTATTGGGCGTCCGCCCGCAATGGCTCTCTGAACGGAGCACACACCATGACCGCTGCCAATCGCCTCAGTGTCATCCGCCAATCGCCTTCCTACTGGCGGGTCGTCTTCAACAATCCGCCGTTCAACCTCTTCGACCCGGAGACGTTCGCGGAACTGAACGTCCTGATGGACGAGATCGAGAACGACACCGATCTCAAGATCGTCGTTTTCGAGAGCGGGGACGAGGACTTCTTCGTCAACCACCACGATCTCGCGCGCGGCCACGGGGCGGCGGACCAGCCGGGTGGCGCATCGTTCGACCACTGGCCGAGCTTCGTGACCCGGCTCGCACAGTCGTCAGTGCTCAGCGTGGCAAAGGTGCGCGGCCGCGCCCGGGCGCAAGGGTTCGAATTCGCCCTTGCCTGCGACATCATCTTCGCGTCGAAGGAGCGCGCGGTGTTCTCGTTGATAGAGGTCGCCGGCTCCTCCATTCCGGGCGGCGGCGGCGTCGAATGGCTCGCCGCCCTGATCGGGCGCTCGCGAACCCTCGAGGTCGTCCTCAGCGCGGACGACTTCGACGCGGACACCGGCGAACGCTACGGCTGGGTCAACCGAGCCGTTCCCGACAGTGAACTCGACGCGTTCGTCGACGCCTTCGCCCAGCGCGTGAGCCGTTTCGAGAAGCGCGCGCTGGAGGTCGGCAAGAAGCTGGTCAACGCACGCGCAGGCGTCCCCTCCGAAGGAGATCTCTGGGTCTCCAACCATGTGCTCGCCGGGGTGGACACCTGGCCCGAAGCGCAAGCGATGATGCCGAAACTGAACGCCGCCGGCTTCGGCAAGGACAAGGACTTCGAGCTGAACATGGCCGAGCGTCTCGGCAATCCCCCCGAATGACCGGTACCTGGACGACCGGGCGGAGTGTGCGGCAGCCCTGAAGCGCCGATGTTGACGTCAATGCCGGGCGGGGGCCCCGGCCTCGGCCGGAGATGCCTGGGCGACGGCCTGCATGTAGCCGTCGATGGCGTCCCGGTTGCGGATGAGACAGTCGATACGCCGGTTCATCTGGTCGCGCTCGCGCGCGAGGACGGCCAGCAGTTCAGGGTCGGCGTCCTCGACGACGATGGCGCGGGGCTTGCCGAGACACGGCAGCATCTGCTTGATGATCCGCGTAGGGATGCCGCTGTCGATCAGGCCCCGGATCTGAAGCACGCGGTCCACCAGGTAGTCGTCGTACTCCCGGTAGCCGTTGTCCAGGCGCTGGGGAGTGATCAGTCCCTGCTGCTCGTAGTAGCGCAGCGACCGCGCCGGGGTGTTCGTGAGCTTCTCCAGCTCGCCGATGCGCATGCGAACCCCTTCTTCTCCCAGCGGGACACTCACCCGTTTAACCTTGACACCAATGTCAACCATAGACCCTGGGGGAGTGGACCGCGCACTACAGGGGACCGGGCCGGCTGCGCGATACGGCCGGGATCGTTCTCCTTCCGGCTGGCTACTCCCCGGCGACCTGGAGAGCCGCCTGACCTGGAAATTCCGCCCCCTCCTCGTGATCCTCTCCGGGCGGCGCCACGCCTTCCCCGCCCACCAGGTGCTACCCCGAGTGGTCCGCCGCCCCCGACCACGACTCCGCGCAGTCCGCCGACTTCCGCCGCCGGCTCGTCGCCGAGCTCCAGGAGCCCGGCACGATCGGCTTCGGCATCCACCCACACCTGAAGGAGCAGTACATGAGTGAGCAGACCATCCGGGTCGGGGTTATCGGGGCCGGTGGATGGGCCACCTACGGGCACCTCCCGGCGTTGCGGACGCTCCCGGAGTTCGACGTGGTCGCCGTCTCCGCGCGCCGCAAGGAGTCGGCGGAGAAGGCGGCCGAGAAGTTCGGCATTCCGCGTGTCTACGCTGACACTCATGAGCTGATCAAGGACCCGGACGTCGACCTCGTGGCGGTGCTGACACCTACCTCGCAGCGCGTGCCACTGGTGAAGGCTGCCATCGAGGCCGGCAAGGACGTCTACAGCGAGTGGCCGCTCACCACCCGCACCGCGGACTCGGAGGAGCTGTTGGCGCTGGCCGAAGCGAAGGGCGTACGTCACGCCGTCGGCCTCCAGCGCCGCCAGGGGCCCGCCGCCCGCTACGCACGGGACCTGGTGGCCCGCGGCTACGTGGGGGACGTACGGGCCGCCCGCATCTCGGTCGGCGTGGACGCGTTCGGGCCCGTCATGCCGGAGAAGGTCGCCTGGACCTTCGACGTGGACGCCTTCACCCACGTCCTCTCCATCTACGGCGGTCACTTCCTCGACGTGCTGTTCCAGATCGTCGGGCCCCCCAAGGACCTCACCTCGGTCATCGAGACCCAGTTCTCCGAGCTCACCGTCGAGGAGACCGGCAAGACCGTCACCTCAGCCAAGCCCGACGCGGTCATGGCCATCGGCACCCTGGAGAACGGCGGCCTGTTCTCCGTCCAGCTGGAGGGCGGCCAGAAGTTCCCGACGGGACTGCAGATCGACATCACCGGCACCGAGGGCGTTCTACGCCTCACCAACGACCGCGCGTTCGAGAACACCGAGGACAACACCCTCCACGGCGTCAACGGAGACAGCAGCCCCGGCTCCGCCCTCGCGGTACTGCCCGTCCCCGAGGAGTACCGGTCCCTCCCGGACGCCTCCCTCGACGAGAGCGTGCAGGACCTGGCCCACCTGTACGCCGCGTTCGCCAGGGACAAGGCCAACGGCACCACTGAGGCGACCACCTTCGCCGACGCCGTCAACCAGCACCACCTGATCGACCGCATCCAGGAGTCATCCGAGAGGCGTTCTGCGTAACCGGACCCTGCGACTCTCCGCAGAATCCGACCGCTGTCGCTCAGGCATGGGGTCTGGCACAAGTTCCGTGAGCCGGTCACTCCATGTAGTTGTTGATCTCCCTGCGGAGGGTTCGGAACTCGCCTCGAAATCGCTCCTCGTGCGGGTGGAGCGGCTGACATTCGGTAGCCGTGAACGAGATGTTGTCCAAACTGTGCGAGCTGCTGTTCCCGTCGGTCCCCGGCATCGCGGTCGTGGCCGTGGGCACAGACGGCGAGGTGCTACGGGTCGAAGCTCGATGCACGCAGGTTGGAGCCGCCTGCCCTGACTGCGCCCAGTGGACAGTACGGGTCCACAGCTCTTACCTGCGGTTTCCGGCTGATCTGCCCGCAGCCGGTCGGAAAGCGCAACTCGCCTTGCGGGTCCGGCGGTTCTTCTGCTCAGCCACCGCATGCGGTCGGCGGACGTTCGTGGAGCAGGTGCCGGGGCTGACCCGCCGCCACGGCCGGGTCACCGAGCGGCTGCGGCAGGCGATGAGCGCGATCGGGCTGGCCCTGGCGGGCCGGGCCGGTGCACGCCTCGCCCAGGTCATGGGTATCACTACCAGCCGCACAACGCTGCTCCGCCGGGTGATGGACCTGCCCGACCCGGCCGCGACGCAGCCCCGGGCCGTCGGCGTGGACGACTTCGCGCTGCGGCGCGGACATGTCTACGGAACGGTCGTGATCGACGCCGAGACCCACCAGGTTCTCGACCTGCTGCCCGAACGCGATGCCGCCACCCTCGCCCCGTGGCTCGCGGCCCACCCGGGAATCGAGGTCGTCTGCCGCGACCGCGCCGGCGCCTACGCCGAGGCGGCCGACACCGCCGCGCCCCAGGCCCTCCAGGTCGCCGACCGGTTTCACCTCTGGCAGAACCTTGCCTCTGCGGTCGAGAAGACCGTCGCCGCCCACCGCTCGTGCCTGCGCGACCTGCCGCCGCCCGCCCCGGAACTCGAGCCCGCGTGGGAGACGCCCATAGCGGCGGCATCCGGCGAAGACACCGAACCGGACGATCCGACCGGCAGGTTCGCCGAACGAGCTCGCGCCCACCACGCCCTCGTCCACGACCTCCTCGCCCAGGGCATGGGCCTGCGCCACATCGCCCGCCACCTGGGCTGGGGCCGGCACACCGTCCAGCGGTACGCCCGCGCCGCCCGCTGGCAGGACATGGTGAAGGGCCGCAAACGCCAACTCCCCAGCAAACTCGACCCGTTCAAGCCCTATCTGGCCGGCCGCTGGGCCGCGACCGACGGGAACGTGAGCATCCTCGCTCTCCACCGGGAGATCACCGCCCGCGGTTTCCGCGGCCACTACTCCCTCGTCCGCGACTGGATCCGGCGCGAGCTGCCCCGGCGAGAAGGCTGCACACCCGCTCCACCACCGCCATCGATACGGCAGGCGACCGGCTGGCTCACCCGGCACCCCGCCACCCTGACCGAGGAAGAGAAGGTGCGCCGTAAGGCCGTGCTCGACCGCTGCCCGGAACTGGCCTCCACCGCAGAGCTGACCAACTCGTTCGCGGAGATGCTCACCACCCTCGGTGGCGACCGCCTGCCCGAGTGGATCACCCAGGCCACCGACGCCAACCTGCCAGGCATCAGCAGCTTTGCCACCGGCCTGAACAGCGATTTCGACGCGGTGACCGCCGGACTGACCACCGACTGGAACTCTGGGCCGGTCGAAGGTGCAGTCAACCGGATCAAGATGCTCAAACGGCAGATGTTTGGCCGCGCCGACTTCGCTCTCCTGCGGAAGCGAGTCCTCCTCGCCCCGTGACGGGAAACTGCAGATCAGGCAGCAGCTTTGGCCGCGACGCGGGCGAGCAGCTCGTCGCGCACGGACGGCCACTCGTCCGCGAGCACGCTGTAATACAGCGAATCACGGCGCGTGCCGTCCTGACGCACCATGTGACTGCGCAGCGTCCCCTCGTAGACCAGTCCCAGCCGTGTCAGGGCTTGCTGGGACCGCACGTTGAGGTTGTCGGTCCGCAAGGCGATCCGGGCAAGGCCCAGACCGTCGAAGGCGCGTCCGAACAGCAGAAGCTTGGACTCGGCATTGTAGGGACCACCCCAACAAGAACGATCGAACCAGGTCGCACCGACCTCAGCCCGACTCTCAGCGAGATCAAGCTCATACAGACTGGTCGAACCGATCACGGCGTCGTCCGTCAGGCGCTGGACCGCGAAGCACCGCCGGGCTCGATCCGCCAGCATCTGACCGATCATCGCCCGCATCTCTAACGGGGAGTCGGGGCAAGGCCGAGGCATCCACCGCCAGACCTCGGGATCCGACGCGGAGGGGAACAATGCTTCTGCATGATCGACAGACAGCGGGATGAGACGGACAGCGCGGCCGAGGAGAGAGTCGTTGCTCATCACTGCACCGTAGCTTCGGAATCACTGCGCCACAGCGACATGGAGATCACGTTGCCTCCGTCACGCACAGCAACCGCGTCACGGAACTTGTGCCAGACCCCAAAAGAAGACGCCCTAGCCACCGGAGATGACGCTCCAGGTGCATGGGACCCGGGCGGCTGGCCCGGCAAGGCCGAACTGCGGCGCATCCTCGTGCGCTGCGCCCAGATCGCCCAGGGCATCGTCGAGGCGCCGCACACGCCCGGCCGACCCGTCATCAACGGCGTGAAGCCGTCCGGTCTCCTGGTCTGGTCGCCGCTCGTCGACGGCCAACCCCGATGGCTGATGAACCTCTCAGTGACCCTGCATCCGCAAGGTGTCCGCGCCCTAGCACCGGACACCTTGGAGAACCCCGTCATCGCAGGCAGCGCCAACAACAACGAGATCGTCATTCCGTCGATCACCCGTATCTACCTGGCCCCGGTAGGCACCACCGCCCCGGCGGACGCCACTGTGGCCATGCCCGCGCCCCTGCGTAGCGTGGGCCTCACGACCGAGGACAGTGTTGGGCGGCATGAGCCGCGCGTCCTGCT
>NZ_JBEZLR010000067.1:0-54798 GCF_040652275.1 Streptomyces sp. NPDC048275 | reverse complement strand
CGGCGGCCGCCGCCGAAGACGGCGTCGAAGCGCTCGGACTGGATTTTCTCGGTCAGTGGCACGGTCTGCAGGGGGTTGCGGGTGCCGTCGGGGCGCTCGCGCAGGACACCGCGGTCGATGTAGTCCTGTACGGAGGCGACATGCAGGCGCAGTCCGTGCTTTTCCACCGTGCGGTCGCGGTACTCGAGGACCTCGGGGAAGTTGTGTCCGGTGTCGACGTGCAGCAGCGTGAAGGGGATCGCCGCGGGGGCGAAGGCCTTCAGTGCCAGATGGAGCATGACGATGGAGTCCTTGCCGCCGGAGAAGAGGATCACCGGCCGTTCGAACTCGCCCGCGACCTCGCGGAAGATGTGGACGGCCTCGGACTCCAGCGCGTCCAGGTGTGACAGGGAGTACGGCTTTTCGGTGCCTTCGTGCACGGTGACGGCGGTCGTCATGCGAGACCCCTCTCGGTGAGCAGCGCATGCACCGAGGCAGCGGACTGCTCCGGGGTCTGCAGATGCGTCTCCAGCGTGAGTGCCGGGTCGAGCGGCGGCTCGTAGGGGTCGTCGACACCGGTGAGCCCGGTCAGCTGACCCGCGGCCTGGCGGGCGTACAGCCCCTTCACGTCCCGCTCGCTGCACACCTCGACCGGGGTGGCGACATGCACCTCGATGTACGGGGTTTTGCTCGCCTCGTGTCGCTTCGCGACGGCCTCGCGGCTGTCGGCGTACGGCGCGATGACCGGCACCACGGCGAGCACGCCGTTGCGCGCCAGTACTTCGGCGACCAGGCCGATGCGCTGGACGTTCGTGTTGCGGTCCTCGCGCGAGAAGCCGAGGCCCGCGGAGAGGAAGCGGCGGATCTCGTCGCCGTCGAGGACCTCCACACGGTGTCCCTCGGCCTTCAGGCGGCTCCCGAGCAGCCGGGCGATGGTCGTCTTGCCCGCGCTCGGCAGGCCCGTGAGCCAGACGGTGGCTCCCTGAGCCCTTGCCGTGGTGGTCATACGTGCGGTCCTCTTCCTGTCCTGGCGTGCGGCTGACGACGCTAGGCAAGAAACATGAGAAGAGGTGAGGAACAGCCTGAGGGTTCCCTTAGTGATGCATGATGTTGCCGGTCGGTCTTAAGGGCGGGCGAACTACGTGGGTACGTCCGTGAAACTCGCCCCCGCGTCCCGGAGCCGCTCGTGCAACGCCCGGAAGACGGCCGCCGAGCGGGCGCCCGGCCAGTCCTGGGGCAGCAGCGCGGCGGGCAGCCCGGGGTCGGTGTACGGCAGGTGGCGCCAGGAGTCCAGGGCGAGCAGATAGTCGCGGTACGCCTCCTCGGGCGGCGTGTCCGCGCGTCGCTCCCAGGCGTGCAGCACCCGCGCGTGCTGGTCGAGGAACGCCTCGTGCTCCTTGGCGATCGCCGCCAGGTCCCACCAGCGCGCGACCGCGTCCGCCGTCGCCGCGAAGCCCAGGTGCTCCGCGCGGAACAGCTCCACATACGGATCCAGGTGAAGCCGTGCCAGGGTGTGCCGGGCCTCCTCGTAGTGCCGCGCCGGGGCGAGCCACACCCCGGGGGCCGCCGTCCCGAAGCCGAGACCGGCGAGCCGCGAGCGCAGTACGTGCCGCTTCTGGCGCTCGGACTCCGGCACGGAGAAGACGGCGAGCACCCAGCCGTCGTCCTCGGCGGGCGGCGCCGTCGCGTACACCCGCCGGTCGCCGTCGTCGAGCAGCTGCCGCGCGTCCGGCGACAGCGCGTACCCCGCCGCGCCCGTCGCCGTGCGGGCCGGTTCGAGCAGTCCGCGGCGCTTGAGCCGCGACACCGACGAGCGTACGGAGGGCGCGTCGACGTCGACCGCGGCGAGGAGCCGGATCAACTCGGCCACCGGCACGGGGCCGGGCATGAAACGGCCGTACGCGCCGTAGAACGTGACGATGAGGGACCGGGGGGCGTGCTGCTCTGACACGTTGATCACTCTAGTGCGCGAAGATCACTTGGGGCCGCCGCCGGTGGACAAGTCGCCCTCCGGGGAGCGCAGCCGGAACCGCTGGAGCTTGCCCGTCGCGGTGCGCGGCAGCGCGTCCAGGAAGACGAACTCGCGGGGGCATTTGTACGGGGCCAGCTCGGACTTGAGGAACGCGCGCAGCGCTTCCGGATCCCGGTGCGCGCCCGGCCGCAGCACCGCGTACGCCACCACCACCTGCCCGCGCGCCTCGTCGAAGCGTCCCACGACCGCCGTCTCGACCACGTCCGGATGGCGCAGCAGAGCGTCCTCGACCTCGGGGCCCGCGATGTTGTACCCGGCGGAGACGATCATGTCGTCGGCGCGTGCGACATAGCGGAAGTAGCCGTCGGGGTCGCGTACATAGGTGTCGCCGGTGAGGTTCCAGCCGTCCCGCACGTACTCCCGTTGCCGCGGGTCGGCGAGATAGCGGCAGCCGACCGGGCCGCGCACGGCGAGCAGTCCGGGCTGGCCGTCCGGCACCGGTGTGCCGTCTGCGTCGACCACGCGCGCGTGCCACCCCGGGACGGGGACCCCCGTCGTACCGGGCCGGATCCGCTCGTCGGCCGCGGAGATGAAGATGTGCAGCAGTTCGGTGGCGCCGATGCCGTTGATGATGCGCAGCCCGGTGCGGGTGTGCCAGGCCTGCCAGGTCGCGGCCGGCAGGTTCTCGCCCGCGGACACACAGCGCCGCAGCGACGTCGTGTCGTACGCGTGCAGCTCCGCCAGCATCGCCCGGTAGGCGGTCGGCGCGGTGAACAGCACGGAGACGCGGTGTGCGGCGATCGCGGGCAGCAGGTGCCTGGGGCCTGCCTGTTCGAGCAGCAGGGTGCTGGCGCCGACGCGCATCGGGAAGACCACGAGACCGCCGAGTCCGAAGGTGAAACCCAGCGGAGGACTGCCGGTGAAGACGTCGTCCTCGTGCGGTCGCAACACATGCTTCGAGAACGTGTCCGCTATCGCCAGCACATCGCGATGGAAATGCATACAGCCTTTGGGCCGACCGGTGGTACCCGACGTGAACGCGATCAGCGCGACGTCGTCGCAGGCGGTGTCGGCGGCCGTGAACGGCTCGTCCGGGGCGCCGGTGATGCGCAGCAGCAGGTCGTCGGGCGAGTCCCCGCCGTACGTCGTGATCCGCAGCCCCGGAAGCCCCGCCCGCGCCAGGTCGTCGACGGACCGCACGTCGCACAGGGCGTGCGTCACCCGGGCGATCTCGCCCATCGTGGCCAGCTCGTGCGGGCGCTGCTGTGCGAGCACGGTCACGGCGACCGCGCCCGCCTTCAGGACCGCCAGCCAGCACGCCGCCAGCCAGGGCGTGGTGGGCCCGCGCAGCAGTACACGGTTGCCGGGGACGACGCCCAGCTCGGCGGTCAGCACATGGGCGATTCGGTCCACGCGGGCGAGGAGCTGCCCGTACGTCCACAGGTCGCCGGACGGTGTGCGGAAGACCGGACGCTCCGGGCGCGCGTGGCCGTGGCGGAGCAGTTCGGCGGCGCAGTTCAGCCGGTCGGGGTAGCGCAGCTCGGGCAGATCGCTGATGAGCTGTGGCCACTGCTCGGAGGGAGGGAGGTGGTCGCGCGCGAAGGTGTCGACGTGGGCCGAGGTCTTCGGCTCCAGGGTGTCGCCGGGGTCCATGGAGGTTCGCCCCCTTGTCGTGGTGGGCTCATCAGCTCGTGGCTCGCAGCTCGCGTCTCGCACATGGAGCGTATCGTGTTGGTGACGACAGTCAATGTCTCACGATAGCCTGGCTTTGCGACCCGACAGGGGCCTTGGGGCCGAACAGGGGGCCTTGCGACCCGGCAGGGGAGAGGGGACCGGCAATGACCGCATTCTCGCTCGATCCGGCGCACACCGCCTGGTGTGCCGAGCTGCGCACGCTGGCGGCGGAGCAGCTGCGTCCGGCGGCGGAGAAGGGCGAGCCGGGCCACGTCAACCGCCCTCTGATCGCCGAGCTGGGCCGGCTCGGTCTGCTCGCCCGGCTGTTCACCTCGGGCGCGCTCGACCTGTGCCTGATGCGGGAGTCCCTGGCCCGGGAGTGCACGGAGGCTGAGACGGCGCTCGCGCTCCAGGGCCTCGGCGCGCACCCGGTGCACACCTACGGCACCCGCGCCCAGCGCGCACACTGGCTGCCCCGTGTCTCGGACGGCAGCGCGGTGGCCGCCTTCGCCCTGAGCGAGCCGGGCGCGGGTTCCGACGCGGCGGCGCTGGCCCTGCGGGCAGACGTCGACGGCGCCGACGACTCCGGCGGCTGGCGGCTCACCGGCGAGAAGTGCTGGATCTCCAACGCCCCCGAGGCCGACTTCTACACCGTCTTCGCGCGGACCACCCCGGGCGCCGGAGCCCGCGGCGTCACCGCCTTCCTCGTACCCGCCGACCGCCCCGGCCTCACCGGCACCCCGCTCGACATGCTCTCGCCGCACCCCATCGGCACCCTCGCCTTCGACGCCGTACGGGTGACGGCCGAGGACGTGCTCGGCGAGACCGACCGCGGTTTCCGGGTCGCGATGCACACGCTCAACCTCTTCCGCCCGAGCGTGGGCGCCTTCGCGGTCGGCATGGCGCAGGCGGCGCTGGACATGACGCTCGCGCACACGGCTGAACGCGACGCGTTCGGCGGCAAGTTGAGGGACCTTCAGACAGTGGCCCACCAGGTCGCCGAGATGGCGCTGCGTACGGAGGCGGCCCGCCTGATGGTGTACGCGGCCGCGGCGGCGTACGACGAAGGCGCCCCGGACGTGCCCCGGCGGGCCGCGATGGCGAAGCTGCTGGCGACCGAAACGGCCCAGTACGTGGTCGACGCGGCGGTCCAGCTGCACGGCGCCCGCGCCCTGCGTCGCGGACACCTCCTCGAGCACCTCTACCGAGAGGTCCGCGCGCCCCGTATCTACGAAGGCGCGAGTGAGGTCCAACGAGCCGTCATAGCCAAGGAGTTGTACGCGTCGGTGGCGGCCTCGTGAGTACCGAGCGGGTCAATCCGCCCGAGCTGTCGCCGCCCACCGGCTTCTCGCACGCCGTCGTCGCCACCGGCACCCGCGTGGTCTTCCTGGCGGGCCAGACCGCGCTCGACACGGACGGGAAGGTGACCGGCGAGACCCTCCCGGAGCAGTTCGAGCGGGCGCTGACGAATCTGCTGACCGCGCTGCGGGCGGCGGGCGGAACCCCGGCCGACCTCGCACGGGTCACCGTCTACGCCACCGACGTCGCGGACTACCGCGTTCACGCTGCCGAACTCGGCCGTGTGTGGCGCCGGTTGGCGGGCCGCGACTACCCCGCGATGGCCGTCATCGGCGCCGCCCGCCTCTGGGACGAACGGGCCCTGGTCGAACTCGACGGCTTCGCCGTGCTGCCGTAGGGCCCTGTCGGAGGGATCAGGCGGCGACGGCCAACTGCTCGGCGAATACCCGCTGCGGAGCGACCACGCGGCCGTCGGGAAGAAGTTCGCCGCTGTCGTCGAAGACGATCGCGCCGTTGCACAGCAGGCTCCAGCCCTGCTCGGGGTGGGCCGACACGATGTGCGGAGCGTTGGAGTCCGCGGACGGGCAGAGAGTTCGGTGGCTACACATGGCGCACCTCCACGTCGGATGCGATGAGTGCCGGCGGCGCTGTCGCCGCCTTGCATACGTAAGACCATGCGCTCGCCGAGAACGCACCGGAACCGCCGGTCGAGAAGCGTGACAACACGCGGACAACTCTCGGACGTCCCCATGACGCATGGAGCGGACGTGCGACCAAAGGGGTGACGCTCACTGCCCGGGCGCGTGCGGCGGGTACGTGTGGAGTGTCTGCCACTCCCCAGGAGGTACTTCCATGTCTGTGCGCCAAGTCATCGGCGCGGCCACCGGTGCCGCGCTCCTGCTGCTGCTCGCCCCGACCGCCGTCGCCCTTTCGGAGCCGTACGAGACGCTCACCGTCGACTCGACCGGTCACATCGCGGCCGACGGGACCATCACCCTCTCCGGCACCTACCGCTGTCTGCCCGGTTCGGGGACGGTGCTGGTGTCCTCGTCGGTGTCGCAGGACGATCCCCGGGCGAGACAGGGCATCGGCGGCACCGCGGCGGTCTGCGACGGCACCGAGCACCGCTGGACCAACTCGGCGAAGCGCGAGCCCGGCACCTTCGAGCCGGGCGACGCCCACGTCCAGGCCACCCTGATGGAACTGCCCTCCGGCGGCCTGCCGATCCCGACCTTCCATGCGACCGAGGAGCAGGACATCACGCTCGTCGAGGGCTGACACGGCGGGCCCGCCGGACGACGCGAAGACGTCCTCCGGCGGGCCCCGTCGTCGCCTGGCGCGCTCAGTTGCCGACCGGGCGACCGGTCCGGACACTCCACCGTCCGTCGGCTCGGCTGAGATGAATCGGATGGTCGAAGCACTTGCTGACCTGATCCCTGGTCAGCACCTCGTCGGCCGGGCCGGAGGCCAGGCAGCGCCCGTCGCGCAGCAGCATCACATGCGTCGTGCCGGGCGGAAGCTCCTCCAAGCGGTGGGTGACCAGCACCGAGGCGAGATCCCGACAGGTGTGCTGGAGCGTGTCGATCAGCTCGATGAGCTGCTCGCGGCCCGCCACGTCCAGGCCGGTCGCGGGCTCGTCGAGCAGCAGGAGCCGCGGACTGGGCATGAGCGCCCGAGCGATCAACGTACGGCCCCTCTCGCCCTGGGACAGGGTCGGCCACCGTGCCTCGTGGCGATCGGCGAGGCCGAGCAGACCGATGAGGCGATCGGCCATGGCGACCTGCTCGGTGGTCGGATTCCAGCGGGGCACGCGCTCGATCGTGTTGGTCAGTCCGGTCAGCACGACGTCCTGGACCTTCAAGGGCGAGCGCAGCGCATGCCGTGGGTCGACATGGCCGACGTAGGAGCGCAGTTGGCGCATGTCGACGCGGCCGAGCTCGTGGCCCAGTACTTCGACGGTGCCGCGGGTGGGGTGGGCGAGCGCCCCGAGAAGGCTGAGCAGCGTGCTCTTGCCCGCGCCGTTGGCGCCGAGCAGGGCCCAGTGCTCGCCGGCCCGTACGGTCAGCGACACGTCGCGCAGGATCGGATTTCCGTCGCGGACGAAGTCCACGTCGTTCACTTGGAGTACCGGGGTCGCGTTCACGTTCAGACTCGCCCGGCCCGGTTGACGGCCGCCATGACCGCGTGCACGGAGGAGGTGAGGACCGAGGTGTCCCAGCCCGCTCCCCAGCGGACGATGCCGTCCACCCGGCATTCGGCGTAGGCGACGGCGGGGCTGCCCGGTCCGGTGGCGGTGGCGTGTTCGGTGTAGCCGAGGATGTCGACGCCGACACCCATGGTGCGGAGGGCGTCCGTGAGGGCCGACAGCGGTCCGTTCCCCGTCCCCCGGCAGGACTGCTCGTGCCCGTCGGCGCGCAGCGTGCAGACGAACTCGTGTTGGCCGGGGGCGGTTTCCCTGGTGCTCCAGTCGAGCAGGGTGACCGGACCGTCCTGGGCCGGGGCGATGTAGGTCGTGCGGAACAGGTCCCACAGCTCCTTGTGGGTGAGCTCCTGCCCGGTGGCGTCCGTGATGTGCTGCACCGTACGGGAGAAGTCCGGACGCATGGCCTGCGGCAGGTCCAGGCCGTGGTGGGTGTGGAGCAGGTGCGCGATTCCTCCCTTGCCGGACTGGGAGTTGATGCGGATGACTTCCTCGTACGTACGGCCGATGTCATTCGGGTCGATGGGCAGATACGGCACCGCCCACGACGCCTCCGCGGCGGGGACGCCCTTCTCGGCGGCGTGCTTGGCGTGGTGGGCCATGCCCTTGGCGATGGCGTCCTGGTGGGTGCCGGAGAAGGCCGTGTGCACGAGGTCGCCGCCGTAGGGGTGACGTGGGTGGACCGGCAGCCGGTTGCAGTGCTCCGCCACCTCGCGCACCGCGTCGATGTCGGAGAAGTCGATCATCGGGTTCACGCCCTGCGCGTACAGGTTGAGGGCCAGGGTGACCAGGTCGACGTTCCCGGTCCGCTCGCCATTGCCGAACAGGCAGCCCTCCACACGCTGCGCACCCGCCAGGACGGCGAGTTCCGCGCAGGCGACGCCGGTGCCGCGGTCGTTGTGGGGGTGCACCGAGAGGATCACGGAATCGCGGCGCGCCAGGTGGCGGTCCATGTACTCGATCTGGTCCGCGTACACGTTGGGGGTGGCGATCTCCACCGTCGCCGGCAGATTGTGGATCACCGGCCGGTCCGGGCTCGCCTCCCACAGCTCGGTCAGGCTGTTGCAGATCTCCAGGACGAAGTCCGGTTCCGTGAGGTTGAAGACCTCCGGGGAGAACTCGAACCGGATGCCGGCGCCCGGCTGTTCCTCGGCACGTCGCATCAGGTGGGTCGCGGCGTCCCGGATCAGTTCGTGGACCTCGGGGCGAGAGCGCCCGAGGACCACGTTCCGCCAGGTGGGCGCGGTGGCGGTGTACAGGTGGACGACAGCGTGGGGGAGTCCCTCGATGGAGGCGATGGTCCGGTCGATCAGGTCCCGGCGGGCCGCGGTGAAGACGGAGATGGTCACGTCGTCGGGTACCGCCCCGCTCTGGGCCAGGTGACGGACGAAGTCGAAGTCCGTCCGGCTGGCCGAGGGGTAGCCGACCTCGATCTCCTTGAACCCCATCGTGACCAGGAGGTCGAACATGCGTCGCTTGCGTTCGGTGTCCATCGGCTCGGCCAGCGCCTGATTGCCGTCTCGCAGGTCGACCGGTACCCACAGGGGGGCCTGCTCGAGCCGGCGTGACGGCCAGGTCCGGTCAACCAGGGGCAGGGCGACCCGCTCCTGCACGGGCTGGTATCGGTGGTGCGGCATCGCGCTCGGGCGCTGGGGGTTCCATCCGGGCGCATCGGCCGGGATGTCACCGGACGGAGTGCGCAGGGTGGGGAACGCCGTGGTCGCGAGGGAGGAAGTCATGTGCGGAACTTCTTTCGATCGGCCATCCGATGACCGGCGCAGCCCGACACCCGCTGCGGGGGGCCGGTCGTGTCAGGCCCCGCAGCGGCAGACGAGGAGGAGAAGCCCGCGCAGCGGCATGCCGGGTACGATAACGGCAGTTGAACTCCTCAGACAACCTGAGAGGTTTGGGAAGGTGAACGTCACATGTCACTAGGAGCCTTGCGGCCGTCCCCCTTGGTCGAGCAGGCAACCGAGCGCCTGCGCGACCAGATCACCAGCGGCGAATGGGCCGTGGGGACGAAACTCCCCGGTGAAACGACCCTGGCCAAGTCCCTCGGCGTAGGGCGGTCGACCGTCCGCGAGGCGCTGCGCGCACTGGCCGGGGCCGGGCTGGTGCAGGCACGCCAGGGCTCCGGCGTCTTCGTCATCGCGACCGAACCCCAGGAGGGCTGGTCCACCCAGCTTCGGCAGGCGGCCATCACCGACGTCTATGAAGTCCGCATGCTGCTGGAGGTCGAAGCCGCGCAGTTGGCCGCGCAACGCCGCACCGACGACGACCTCGACGTCCTCAACGCGGCCTTGGCGAGACGCCGCGAAGCCGCGACGGGAAGCGATGCCGAGTTCGTCGATACTGACATCGCCCTTCACGCGACCGTGGTCGCCGCGGCCCACAATCCCGTACTCACCGGGTTGTTCACCGAGTTCGTACCCGTGCTGCGACGAGGACTGATCGACCTGGTGGCGCTGCTCGACCTACGCTCCGGCGACCCGAACCACGGCGACGACGGTCACACCGCGCTCGTGGATGCCGTCACGCGGGGAGACTCCGAGGCGGCCGGGCGCACCCTGCGAGAAGAGCTGAAGCAGACGCTCGCCCTGCTTCAGTCCCTCTGACGGGAGTTCCTCAAGAGCGGCAGCCATGCTCGACGCCGAAGGTGGATCCGTGGCTTCCCCGCGGAGGCGTCCCCCGCCATGCCCTGGACGGTTCTCTTCGTCCCGCACTTGGGCGGCTCCGCGTAGTCAGCCACAGTCGAGCGCGAGGGGGAGAACGGAACGCATCAGTCGAAGTCCTCCATCCGCCACTCGTCGCGCCAGTCGACGAAGACCATCTCGCCGTCGAAGCGGAGGGGCAGCCAGACGTAGTCGGCGATGGAGGTGTCGGGGTCGAGGAGTTCCGGTGGGAAAGCGGCTTCCGACGCGGGCTGCGCTTCCCCGGAGTGGCGCCTGATCAGTCCGTCCTGGATGCGCCGGCTCACCTCGCGGGTCAGCTGGGGCAGCCACCGGTCGGCCAGGGCGATGTACAGGTCCTTCTTGTGAGAGTGTTTGAAGACCTGGCTGATCTGGGAGCGGTGGGAGGTGCCGAAGACGTCGCCGGGGTGCGGGTCGCCCAGCACGGTCCAGGGGCCGTGGTAGGTGCGGGCGACGGCCACTTCCGAGCGGTTGGGGAAGTAGCCCGAGGTACCCGAAGTGATCAGGTAGTGCAGCCCGTCACGGGTGAAGTGTGCGGGGGCCTCGCGGACGTACGGCGGGTGCGGGTGCGGGAAGTGCGTCGAGTAGTGGCCGGTGACGTCGGTGTAGTCGTCGGTCAGGTCGGCACAGATCAGTTTGCTGTGCACGCGCTCGAAGTAGTAGTACGCCTTGCCGTCGGTGGGGTGGACCGCGAGGTCGAAGTCGCCGGCGTTCATGCCGAGAGGGCGCAGCCCGGTGCGTACGACGCGGTACGGGCCGAGGAAGTCGTCGGCGGCCAGGACGGTGCTCTCCTGCGTATGCCCCTCGCCCATGATCTTGATCCAGCACACGTATCCGTGAACAGGAGCGGGCCGACTCCCGCTCCAGCCCGGCCCTCGATCCGCTCAATGCCTCTCCCCCAGGAGCGGTTCGCCCGCTTGCTGTGCGCCTGACGCGCCCAGCGTCGTGAGTGTCGTCTTCATCCCTTCGTGAAGGAGTTCCACCTGCCCGGGTGACGCTGTCCGGCGTACTGCAGGCTGCTGTCGAAGACCGCCGACTTGCACGCAACCCATGCCGCGCAAGCACCGTCCGCCCTCCGGCAGCCGCACCGGGTCGGGTCGAGGCATGGCCACCCGAGCGAGTCCTGGCGGTACGCGCAGCTCTGTCAGAGCGCTACCGCGTCCTTGTCGAGATCGGCGCGGGCCTTGGCCTTCGGCAGGGAGAGGCGTTCGGCCTGGCGATGGAGGACATTGACTTCGAGGCGGAAGTCATCCATGTCCGGCGCCAGGCCAAGATGGTGCGGACGAAGCTGTGCTTCGCGCTGCCCAAGGGCCGCAAGGTCCGCGACGTGCCCCTGCCCCCAAGCGTGGCCAGAGCCCTGCGGCAGCACACGGAGCTCTTCACATCCGTGCCGGTCACCATGCGTGGGACGATCCGAGCCCGCCGCAGACCCGGTGGAGGCCAAGCATCGTCGGCCCAGGACCTACAACCTCCTGGTGACGGGGCGTGAGCGCAAGGCGATCAACCGGAACTACTACAACTCCTACGTCTGGAAGCCCGCCCTGGCGGAGGCCGGCGTCATCGCGACGTTGGAGGAGAGCGTTCTGGGCGGACCGCGTGTCTGGGAGCCGTCTCGGGAGCACGGCTGTCATGCCTTGCGCCACTTCTACGCCTCCGAGCAGTTGGAGGCCGGAGAGTCGGGCGTCTCTCTGGCCCGGTGGCTCGGCCACTCGGACCCCGGGTTCACGCTCCGGAAGTACGCGCACTTCCTGCCTCGCGCGGGCGCGCGGGGCAGCGGCGCCATCGACGCGGTCTACGCGTAGTCGTAGCCCCAACAACCGGGAGCAGGCCGCTCCCGGCCCAAAGTCCCAGAGATGCCGCCGCACCCCCTCTGAACCCACATCAGTGCAGTTCAGACAGGTTGTGGCGGCATCTGTCATTCAGATGTCCCGGAACTCCTATACAACGCATCTGACCTGCGTAAACGGATCCTTCGAAGATCATCTTGCACGGTTGTTGCACAAGCCGACCAGCGTAGGAGTCATGCGGTCCTCGTGTAGGCGCTCCGGACCGCGATGCGGATCTTGGAACCGGCCCCCACGACCCGGTGCACGTACTTACGTAGAGTGAACGCAGGGTCGGCGTGTCCGAGCCGATCCGCGAGTGTGTACACGTCTACCCCGCCGTTGATCATCATCGACGCGTACAGGTGTCGGAGGGCGTGCATCATCATGTCGCGGGACTTCTCCCAGCGCCGTCCCCTCGCGTTGGGGTCAAGGGGCTTGATGAGGCCGGCCGCCGCCAGAGCAGGCTTCCAGCGGTAGGAGTTGAACCAATTCGACTGAATGGCGGTCTTCTCTCGAGTGTAGAAGATCAGCTGCACCGTGACCGGGTCGCCGCCTTTGCTGCCCCACGGTCGGGTCACCTCGACGGGCGGGTACTTCTCCATATGCTCGCGCAGGGGGATGGCCACGTCGTCGGTCAGTTCGACCCACCGGTCCTTCGGGTCCTCGTCGTCTCCGCCCCTGGGAGGGCGTATGCCAGGAACGAGCCGTCGTGGACTACTTGCCGTTGCACGTGCACCATCGGGCCGTCCGGGTGTGCCCAGTCGACGTCTTCTGGTGACAGGCCGAATATTTCTCCTTGACGAAGGCCCAGGCCGCGACCGCAGTCGACGAGTGCCTTGTAGCGGTCGGGAAGTTCGGCGCGGATCTTCTCGGTGTCCTCCCACGTCAGGGTCAGCTCTGCCCGGCCGCCATCTCCTCGCTTCGGCTTGGCGTCCTGCACCGATTTGGCGAGGCATGGATTTTTGGGTATCAGGCTGTCGTCCACGGCCAGGTCAAAGGCAGCCCGAAGATTGTCGAAGACCAGGCGCAGCGTGGAACTTTCGAGCAGCCGACGACGGTCGTGCAGCCAGCGGGTTCGCAGAGCCGCTCCACGATCCGGGTGTCCGCGTATTCCGGGTGCGCTCGGAGCACGGGGCCTATCGCGTGCAGGACTTCGTGTGCTGCCTGGTGGAACTCCGTTTCTCCGGGGTCCCGTCGGCGGAGGTTGTCGTAGACGGCCTCGATGTGCGCGTTGACGTCCACGTGTGCTGTCTCTCTGTTCGCGTGCGGGCCGGCCCGGTGCCAGAGGGATGTGCTGCGGGAGGAGGGGCGGGCGCGGAGGGATGGCCGGTGTAGTCCGGGGAGGCGCTGTACGGCCGGCCTCACGGCCCGGCCGTACAGCGCGGTTCGGCCCCATCCGGGGAGGAGGCGCCGAACCGGTCCTCTGGCATGCGCCCTGTCAGTGCTCCGGGGTGGACCAGCCGATCAGCGCGCCACGCAGTGCGGCCACGAGGCGGGTGGCGGCCTCGTCCTCGGTGCGTCCGCTCTTGATGAGGTCCAGGATGTCCCGTGGGTCGAACAGGGCGTTCCACAGGTACAGGGCTTCGTCGCCGAGATCTCCGAGGCCCAGTTCCTCGGTGGTCTGCCGCAGCGGATCGGCGAGCGCTTCGGCCTGCGGGGTGAGGTAGCCGGTTCCTTCGCGCAGCCGTTCCAGATAGCCGCGGTGCGAGCGCATCTGTGCCATCGCGCCGCCGTGTTCGAGGACCAGGGACACCCAGTACCGTGACACCGCGTCGAGTTTCGCCATGCCTCGCGTGGTCTGCCGTGCGCTGAAGTCCCGCAGTTCGGAGCCCACTTGGGCGCGGAAGGCGTGCAGGATCTCCTCGACGGAGGAGAAGTGGCGGTAGGCCGTCGCGGTGGACACCTCAGCGTGCTTGGCGATCTC
Source organism: Streptomyces sp. NPDC048275 (assembly GCF_040652275.1). Taxonomy (NCBI): domain Bacteria; kingdom Bacillati; phylum Actinomycetota; class Actinomycetes; order Kitasatosporales; family Streptomycetaceae; genus Streptomyces; species Streptomyces sp. NPDC048275. The sequence goes on along the minus strand of NZ_JBEZLR010000067.1, from coordinate 41,234 downwards.
GGCAAGGCTGACGGGCGTCGGCGAGTTCTCGAACAGCCGTGCTGCCGCCTTGATGAGATGCCTGCGATTGCGCTCGGTGTCACTGCGCATGGGGCGACTCCTCGTTGCGTGCGGGACGGTGTTCATCGCAGGGCCGAGAGTCCGTCGGCCAACCGGCGGATGCCCTCGATGATGGACTGCGGGCTGGCAGCGTACGACAGCCGCAGGTGGCTCTCGCCCGCGGCACCGAATTCGCTGCCGGGCCGGACGGCGACGCCGTGCGCGCGCAGTGCCGCGACGACTTCCACGGAGGGCAGGTCGATGTCGTAGCGCGGGAATTGGTAGAACGCGCCTTCCGGTGCGCTGAGGGTGATACCGGGGATCGTGGCCAGTTCCCTCCGCATGATCTCGCCACGTTCTTCGTACGCGGCGCGCATCCGGGCGACGTCTTCGTCGCAGCTCTGCACGGCGACGAGCGCGGCGTCCTGGATGAAGGTGTTGACCGATCCGTTGAAGGTGTTGTGGATGCGCGCGGCCGCCTGGATGAACGACGGCGGCCCCCAGAGGTAGCCGACGCGCCAGCCGGTCATGGCGTAGCTCTTGGAGAAGGTCTGGCAGTAGACGGTGCGGTCGCGCAGGCCGTCGACGGAGATGGTCGAGGTGAACGGCCGCCCGGTGTAGTCGAGGTCGGAGTACGCCTCGTCGGAGATGACGATGGTGGGTGTGCCGTCGAGCAGGTCGGCGAGCGCGTCGAGTTCCTCGCGGCTGTGAACGATGCCGGTCGGGTTGACGGGGTTGCAGAAGACGAAGAGCTTGGCGTCCGTCAGGGCGTCGGCGAGCCGGTCAAGGTCCCAGTGGAGGTCCGGCGCGAGCGGGACGGGGACGACGGTGCCTCCGGCCATGGCGACCAGGTCGGCGTAGAGGGAGTAGGTGGGGTCGGGAACGACCACCTTGTCACCGGGGTTGACGATGCCGAGGATCGCGGCGGCGAGACCGGCGGTGCCGCCCTGGGTGATCAGGATGTCGGCGGCGGACACCGGTGCCCCGGCGATGCCGGTGAGCTTTCCGGCGAGCGCATCGCGCAAGGCCTGTTCGCCGCGCAGCGGTGAGTAATGGGTGCGTCCGGCACGGAGCGAGGCGTGGGCCGCCTCGGTCACTTGAGAGGGTGTGTCGAAGTCGGGTTCGCCCATGGCGAGGGAGACGAGGTCGCCCTGGGACTGTGGCTGCTGCGTCCGGCGGGACGCCGCCTCGATCCGGGCGACGGCGTCTGCCGAGGTGAACAGGGGCGGCTGGGTGGTGATGGTGGGCGGCATGCGTTCCTCCTGGTAGCGGGGTGGTCAGGCCTGCGGTGCGGCGTCGGCGGGGGCGCCCGCCCAACGGCTGATTTCGAGGTCGGCCGAGGTGTCGCGCTGCCGGGTGGGGGCGACGACGATCTCCTGGAGGACGACGCGCTGGGGGAGGCTGACGGCAAGACGGACGGCCTCGGCCACGTCCTCGGGCTGCACCATGGCGGCGCGTTCCTCCGGCAGCGGGGGCCGGGCGCGGTGGTCGAGGATGGGGGTGTCCGCTTCGCCGGGCAGGACGGTGATCGCCCGTAGCCCCTGGTTGCGGAAGGTGTTGTGCAGGAAGGTCATGAAGTTGCGGACGCCGGCCTTGGCCGCGCCGTAGGCGGCGCCGCCGAGCAGGTTGGGGTTGACGGCGGCGAGCGAGGAGACGGTGACGATGGTCCCGGTGCCGCGGCCGAGCATGTCGGGCAGGACGGCCTGGGTGAGCTGGAAGACCGCGGTGAGGTTGACGTCGAGGACCTGACGCCACTCGTCGTGCGGGAGCCACTGCGGGTTGGGCACGGATGAGGCGCTGCCCGCGTTGTTGACCAGGACGTCGACCGGGCCGAGTTCGGCCCGCACCCGGTCGAGGACACGTGCCACGTCGTCCGCGCGGGTGATGTCCGCGGCGAGGGCGAGAGCCGTTCCGCCTTCGCCGCGGATCGTGGCGGCGACGGCGTCGAGCGCCTCCTGCCTGCGGCCGAGCAGGACGACGGCGGCACCGTCCCGGGCGAGCAGCCGTGCGGTCTCGCGTCCCATCCCGCTTCCGGCTCCTGTGATGAGCGCGGTTGTGCCGTTCGGCTTCGTCACCGTTCCTCCTCCATGGGCGATGTGAGGGTAAGGCTTCAATTGAGAATATATTTTCAATTAGTGGGTGGCAAGGGGATCGTGAAGCCGAGGGCGCTGAATGCCTCGGCAGCCGCGTGTCCGAGCGCGCGAACCTCGGCTTCGCGGCGCGCGAAGCGGCGCAGCGAGGTCTCGCGGTCGGTCCAGCGGAACCGGAGCTGCTGCCCCGGTCCGGCCTGTCCGAGCAGCGGCAGGGACGCCCGTGAGGCGACACCGACGATGGGATAGCCCGCGGTCAGGCTCCGGTAACGGCCGAGGACGATCAACTCGTCCGCGTGCGGGATCTGCAGTGCTCCGATGGGCACGCCGTGGGACACGATCTCGGTGTCCGAGGCCGGGTGGAGCACCGGTCCGTCGAGCCGGAGCCCGACGTGGTCGGAGCGGGGTGTGACGGTGTAGGTCGCCTCCTCGATCACCTCGCGGATGCCGGGGATCGTGTGGATTCCGTGGCTGGCGACGACGTCGATGACCCAGGGGCCGTCGTCGAAGCACGGGACGGGTACGGGGAGTCGGAACAGCGGCGGTTGGAACTGCTGGCGACCGAATCCCCGGAACTCCGTCTTGAGCAGGACGCGCGAGCCCCGGGTGACGGCCTGCCCGAATCCCATCCGGGCGTCCGGCGCCGCGCTGCCCAGCAGGGTTTCCGTGCTCAGCCTTCCGTTCACGGCCAGATAGGTGCGGGTGCCCTGCTTCATGTCGCCGCGGACCCGGACCTCGTGGCCCGCCGGCACGACCAGCGGCGACCAACCGTCGGCGGGGCAGCCGGCGACGGTGACCTGGGCGGGGGCGCCGGTCACTGCGAGCAGGACGTCGGCGTCGGGCACGAGTGCCAGCTCGCCTCCGAGGTTCTCGAGCAAGGTCGCGCCGCGGGGGTTGCCCACGAGGAGGTTCGCGACGGTCGCCGAGTGCTGGTCGGCCGCGCCGCCGGTGGGGACTCCGCGCCGCTCCGTGTCGCGGCGGCCGAGGTCCTGGAACGTGGTGATCCATCCGGTGCCGGTGATCTCCAGCGCCACGGTCTTCATGCGGGCTCCTCCGTCGGCAGCAGGAAACCGGCGTCCAGCGCCGCCGCTTCGTCCCGCGTGACGGGGATGAAGCGCACGATGTCGCCGGTGCCGAACGAGACGGGGTCCGGGCGGGAGATGTCGACGATGGTGTGCGGCGTGCGCCCGACCACGCGCCAGCCGGTCGGGCCGGGGAACGGCTGGATGATGGCGTTGGTCCCGGCGATCATGATGGCGCCGGGGGCGACGTCCGTCCGCGGCTCGGCACGCCGGCGCACGGGCCTGGGCATCTTGAGCCCGTCCATCATCGGGGCCATCGCCGCACCGAGGAGAGCGATCGTAAAGGTGGACTCGGCGATCGCCTCGACAACCTCGGCGGGGGCCAGGCCCATCTCCTCGGCGACGGACGCCAGATCGGGGCCGTTCTCGCTGTCGAAGACCACCGGGATGGCGAACGTCCGCACCGCCCGCGGGCCGGCCGACGGCGACGGCGCCCATTGCGCCACCATGCGGGCCGCGTACTCCACGTGCTGGAGTGCGGTCTGCAGCGGGTCGAACTCGATGAGCAGGGATTCGAGACCGGAGACGACGTCGAGCACGCCGTGTGGGCGGTGCGCCAGGAACCGGTCGCGGAAGGCGACGATCTGGGCGCTGCGGATGGCCTGGTCGGTGTGGGGGATGGTCACCATCACCGCCGAGTCCCCGAAGGGCTCGACGGTGACGGCGCCGTACTGTGCTGTGGTCATCGCCTGATCGTGCGTTCGGCCCTCAGTGGGCGAGCGCAGCCTCCGCCTTCTCCGCCTTCTCCGCAAGGACGTCCCGCATGCCCGCGACGCGGATGCCCTCGGCGTCGAGCGCGGCACGCAGCGCGGTGCCGTTCGCGAGGACGGACGGGTGGTCGCCGTGCAGGAGCAGGACGTCGGCGTCGTGGCCGAGCGGCACCACGTTTCCGTTGACCGAGCGCACGGTGCCCTCCCGCACGACCTGCGCGGACCGGCGGCCGATCAGCTCGGGGTCGTGGATCAGGCCGCCTTCGTGTGAGCGGGGCACGGGCATGCCGTCGTCTCCGTATCCGCGGTCGGCCAGGAACACATAGCCGACTTCGAGGCCGCGCTTGCGGGACTCCTCGGCGAGCAGACCGCGCTGACAGATGACGATGTAGTCGGTGTTGTATGCGGCGATCGCGTCGGTGATGGCCCGGGCGTGCTTGGCGTCGGTCTGCGCGATCGAGCCCATCCGGCCGTGCGGGGCGACGTGGCTGATGGTGCCGCCGTGCACCCGTGCGAAGGCGTCGAGCGCACCGAGTTGGTAGAGGACGTCGGTGCGGATCTCCTCCTCGGTCGCCTCGATGAGCCGGCGGCCGAAGCCGACGAGGTCGGGGTAGCCGGGGTGGGCTCCCAGTTCGATGCCGCGCTCGACGCAGTCCGCGACGGTCTGGTCCATGATGCGCGGGTCGCCGGCGTGGAAGCCGCAGGCGATGTTCGACGCGGTGACGAGCCCGAGCAGGGCGCCGTCGTCCCCGATCGTGTAGTTGCCGAAGCTCTCGCCGAGGTCGGCGACGACGGCTACGGAGTTGATTCCCATGGTTTCTCCTGGTGTGTGGGGGTGGGCGGTTCAGCTGGCTGCGAGGGGCCGCCCCTTGGTCTCGCGCAGGAAGGCAACGGTGACCAGGGTGATCAGGGCGGTGATGATGGAGGCGAAGGCCGGGACGAGGTTGGAGCCGGTCGACTCGATCAGCTCGGTCATCAACAGGGGGGCGCTGCCACCGAAGATGATCGTCGAGATGCTGAACCCGATGCTGTAGGCGGAGTAGCGCACGGTCGTCGGGAACATCTCGGCGAGCACGGTGTGGACGACGGCAGCGTGGCCGGAGAAGGCGACCGCCAGGACAATGGTGCCGATGCAGGCCAGTCCGAATTCTCCCGTGGTGATGAGGCGGAACATCGGGTACGAGACGGCGGCCATCGCGACGGCGGAGCCGGTGAGGACGGGTTTGCGGCCGATCCGGTCCGAGAGCCGGGCCATGAGCGGGATACAGATCACGATGGCGACCAGGCTGAACGCGGTGACCGTGAGTGCCCGCAGCATCGAGAAGTTGTGCTCGCCGAGCGAGGTCTTCAGGTAGGTGGGCATGTAGACGAACAGCAGGTAGTAGCCGGGGCCGTTGAGTGCCGGCAGGAAGATCGTGAGTGCGATCGCCTTCAGGTGGCGCGGCGAGGTCAGGGCGTCCCTCAGCGGGTTGCGCGCGACGGTGTTCTGCTCGCGCAGCGCCTCGAAGTGCGGAGTCTCCTCCAGCTGGCGGCGGATGTAGAAGCCGACGTAGCCGAGCGGGACGGCGAGGAGGAAGGGCACCCGCCAGGCCCAGGAGGTCATCGCGTCGTCGCCGAGCGTCGTGATGAGGACGGCGGAGAAGGCGCTGCCGAACATCAGGGCGATGAACGAGCCGACGGCGATGAAGCTCATCGTGTAGTTGCGGCGTGCGTCCGGGGCGTACTCGCCGACGAAGGACATGGCGCCGGCCACCTCGCCGCCGGCGGAGAAGCCCTGCAGCACACGGAGCAGGACGAGAAGGGCAGGCGCGGCGACACCGATGACACCGTGGGAGGGGATGAGGCCGATCGCCGCGGTCGCTCCGGATATCAGCACCAGCAGGGTGGAGAGGAGGGCTTTGCGCCCGAGCCGGTCCCCGAGGTATCCGCAGATCACGCTGCCGAACGGGCGGGCGATGAAGCTGATCAGGAAACCGACGTTGGTGAGGAAGAGCCCTCCGGCCTCGGCTTCTCCCATGATGTTGATCGAGAGGTAGGTGACGAGCAGGCCGTAGATGCCGTAGTCGTACCACTCGACGAACGACCCGACCGCGCCCGCGACGGTGGCCTTGCGGACGACCTTGCCATTGGCGGAGACGACGTCGACCGCTGCCGCGTCGGGCTTCTCCGACGCGGCCTCGTGACGATCTGATGTGGTGCCGAGCCGATCTGACGTTGTCATTCGCGTTCACTTTCGGTGTCGCGGACGCCGGGAACGGTGTCCTGAGAAACGTGCGCTGAACGTGGTCGCTGCCGGCAGTCGCTCCCGTGCCGAGGTGCACCGCACCCATACGTTGTGGGTCCTGGGGGTGGAAGGCGGCTGCGCCTCGGGGAGCTGTGTGGCTTCGGTGTGCCGTGAGGGGCGGGAGAACAACGCCGAAGCCGAGTTGCGACTTGAATCGCGAATGAGAATAGATTCGCATTCTCGGGCGGTCAAGGTTCTGTGTTGCCCCCAAGTTAACCTTCCGATTCCATCGCGCTTCCGGGTCGGCCGCCCGGATGGTCGCGGTGCTGCCCAGCCGCTTTCGCGTGCACGTCGATGCCCGGTCGGCTTGCATCAGGGGCCGGAGCCCGGATCCGCCCGCGTGGCATCTCGTCGTGTCGACCGCTTCGCAAGGCTGCCGCCCCGTCCCGGCCGGCACCTCGCATGCCGCCCCTTGTCTTGCGGCACGGATGCATGCACACTGGCTCTCGCAAAACGCGAAAGATTTCTCGTTTTTCTAGACAGGACGGGACGACCCATGGCCCCACCACCAGAGCTCCGGCGTCGCCGATGCCGGGCTGCCGCATGTGAGACCCGCACCGGCGGCTGAAGCGCGGGGCGGAGGCGGAACGACGCGGTATGCGGCCCGTCCGCCGGAACGCCGCGGGAGCGTGCCGTCTGCGCCGGCCGACCTCGCCGGGATATACGCGACTGATCGGGCAGGCCGGTACCAGGACCCTGTCGAACCGTTCACGCGGAAGTACGGGCGATCAACGCGCCACGGCGCTCGCTCCCACGGCCGTGTCCCGCCGTAACGGTGCGCCGAGCCCCCTCGGCAGACCCGCGCGGACACCGCGCACGGTAGGGCCTCGGGCCCCTCCGGCTTCGGCCGGTGAACAGGAGCAAGCCGGACGCGCCTCCCCGCGGCAGCCGATGCCGGATGCCCTCCATGCCTTCCTCTCCACACCCATCCTCAGGGAGACCGCTATGACCCAGGACAACGTGCGCGTGAACACCTCATGGGAACGCATCGACGACACGGTGCTCGATCGGTTCCGTACCCACTCCGTTGCCAACCTCGGTGACGCCCTCGACCGGCTGAACATCGTCGACGGGGGCATCTCACCCGTCTGGAGCGGTGCCAGGGCCGTCGGCAGGGCGCTCCCGGTCCTGACCGTCGCGGGCGACAACAAGGCCGTGATCGCCGGGCTCGAGCACATCCGCCCCGGAGACATCCTCGTCATCAACGCATTCGGCTACGACGGCCGCGCGATCATCGGCGACAACCTCGCCCAGCGATTCGCCGTGTACGGCGCCGCCGGCGCGGTCGTCGACGGATACGTACGCGACGCCGCGATCATCGAACAGCTCCGCGTACCGGTCTTCGCCCGCGGGCTCACGCCTGCCGGCCCGTTCAAGAACGGCCCGGGCACGATCGGCGAACCCGTCGCCATCGGCGGCGTCGTGGTGAACCCCGGCGACATCGTCGCGGCCGACGGGGACGGCGTCATCGTCATCCCGCCGCACCGCGCCGACGAAGCACTCAAGGCCGTCGAGGAAATCGTCGCCCGCGAGGCAGCACTCGACGCCGAGGTCGAGGCACTGCGGAACAAGGCCGCCCGATGACCGGCCAGGACCGGGTGCCGGGCCGCCTCCGCGTCGCCGTCGCCGCACCGCTGTCCGAGGAGAACTGCGCGCGCATCCAGGAGCTGGAACCGCGGATCGACCTCGTCGTCGACCGCTCCCTGCTCCCGCCGATGCGCTGGCCCGCCGACTTCGCCGGCGACCCGGCCTGGCAGCGCACCCCCCAGCAGCAGCACTCCTACGAAGCCGCCCTCGACTCGGCCGACGCCCTGTACGGCATTCCCGACGTGGACCCGGCCGCCCTGGCACGAGCCGTCCGGGCCAACCCCCGCCTGCGCTGGGTGCACACCATGGCCGCCGGCGGAGGCGGCCAGGTCAAGGCCGCAGGGCTGCGCACCGACGAACTCGACCGAGTCCTCTTCACCACCTCGGCCGGAGTACACGGACGTCCGCTCGCCGAGTTCGCCGTCTTCGGCGTGCTCGCGGCAGCCAAGGACCTGCCCCGCCTGACCCGCCAGCAGCGCAACCACGAGTGGAGCGGCCGCTGGACGATGGGGCAGGTGAACCACCAGACCGTTCTGGTACTCGGCCTCGGTGGAATCGGCCGGTCAGTCGCCACAGCACTCCACGCGCTGGGCGCGACGGTCATCGGCACGAGCAGGAGGAACGTCGGCGTCCCCGGTGTCTCCACCGTGGTGCACCCCGACCGCATCACCGAGGTGGCCCCCACCGTGGACGCGGTCGTGAACACGCTCCCCGGTACCGAGGCAACCGAGCACCTCCTCGGCAAGCGGTTCTTCGACGCCGTCCGACCCGGCGCAGCTCTCGTCAACGTCGGCCGCGGCAGCGTCGTCGACGAGGCCGCCCTGGTCGACGCACTCGACTCCGGCCGCATCGGCTTCGCCGCGCTGGACGTCTTCGAGACCGAACCGCTGCCGGCCCACAGCCCGCTCTGGGATCACGCCCGCGTGCTGCTGAGTCCGCACACCGCCGCGCTCGACACGGCGGAGGACCGCCTCATCGCCGAACTCTTCGCCGCCAACGCCACCCGTCTCCTCGACGGACAGAGCCTGATCAACCGCGTGAACACCGTCGAGTTCTACTGACCAGGAAGACAGCCACGCACATGACCTCCCCTTTCGACCTCACCGGCAAAGTCGCCCTGGTCACCGGATCGAGCCGCGGCATCGGACTCGGCATCGCCACGGGACTCGCGGACGCCGGGGCCACCCTTGTTCTCAACGGCATCGACCCGGGCCGACTCGAAGCAACACGCACGGCACTCGCCCGCCGGTTCGGCGACCACCGTGTCGCGGCACGCGCGTTCGACATTGTCGACGAGGACGCCGTGGCCAAGGCCATTGCGTCGATCGAGTCCGAAGTCGGCGCCATCGACATCCTGGTGAACAACGCCGGCGTCCAGCACCGCGAACCCCTCGTCGAGGTGAGCCTCGACGACTGGCGGCGGGTCGTCGACACCGACCTCACCGGCGCCTTCGTCGTGGGCCGCCATGTCGCCCGCCGGATGCTGCCGCGCCGCACCGGCAAGATCATCAACATCTGCTCGGTCCAGACCGACCTCGCCCGCCCGACCATCGGCCCCTACACGGCGGCCAAGGGCGCTCTGCGCAACCTCACCCGGGCCATGACGGCGGAATGGGCAGGCGAAGGACTGCAGATCAACGGAATCGCGCCCGGATACATCCACACCGAGATGACGCAGAACCTCGTGGACGACGACGAGTTCAACGCATGGATCCTCGGCCGCACCCCCGCCCGGCGCTGGGGAACGGTGACCGACGTGGTCGGCCCCACCGTGTGGCTCGCGTCCAGCGCATCCGACTACGTCAACGGCCAGATCATCTTCGTCGACGGTGGCATGACGGTCGTCGTCTGAGAAGGGAACGTCCATGACCCCCAGCACCACCACCGCGGTCGTCGCCCACGGCGCCGACGACGTCCGAATCGAGCGTGTCGCCGTACGCTCTCCCGAGCCCGGCGAGGCGGTCGTCGCCGTCGCCTACGGCGGCATCTGCGGCTCCGACCTGCACTACTGGCGCCACGGCGCCGTAGGGCAATCCGTCCTGCGGGCACCGATGGTCCTCGGACACGAGGTGGTCGGAACCGTCGTACGGGCGGCGGCCGACGGAACCGGACCGGCCGCAGGCGCCCGGGTCGCGGTCCACCCGGCGACGCGCGAGGACACCGACGTCCGCTTCCCCCACGACCGGCCCAACCTCTCCCCGGGTGTGCGCTACCTCGGCTCGGCCGCGCGGTTCCCCCACACCGAGGGTGCCTTCGCCCGCGAGATCGTGCTTCCCTCGGCGATGCTGCGCGAACTGCCCGCCGGAATCGACCTACGCGTCGCGGCCCTGGCCGAGCCGGCCGCCGTCGCCTGGCACGCCGTGTCACAGGCGGGCGACCTCCGAAGCAAGCGTGTCCTGGTCGTCGGCAGCGGGCCCATCGGCGCTCTCGTCGTCGCGGTGGCGGCGCGAGCCGGCGCCTCAGAGATCGTGGCTGTCGACCTGCACGCGAAGCCTCTCGACATCGCAACCGCGGTCGGAGCAACGCGGACGCTCCACGCCGGTGACGCCGAAGGCATCGCCGCCGTGGACGCCGATGTGGTGATCGAGTCCTCTGGCAACCACCGCGGTCTCGCCTCCGCCATCACCGGTGCCACCCGGGGCGCAACGGTGGTCATGGTCGGCCTCCTGCCGGGCGGCGATCAGCCCGTGCCGATCGCGCACGCCATCACCAGAGAGCTGCGCCTGGTCGGCTCATTCCGGTTCAACGACGAGATCGACCAGGTCATCGCATCCATGGCCGACGGATCCCTGGCAGTCGGCCCGGTCATCACCCACACCTTCCCGCTCGACGATGCACTGAAGGCCTTCGCCGTCGCCGCCGACGCCTCGGTCTCGGGCAAAGTGCTCCTCACGTTCTGATACTGACGACTCGTACGGGCTCGCCCGTCCCCTCTGATCGAAAGAGGTCCAGATGAACACCAGCGCAGCGGCAAACATAGGCGTCGTCGGGCTGGCGGTGATGGGATCGAACCTGGCGCGCAACCTCGCTTCCCGCGAGGGCAACACCGTCGCCGTCTACAACCGCACTCATGCTCGTACCGAAGAACTCGTCAACGGGCACCCTGAGGCGGGCTTCATCGCCGCCGCGTCGATCGACGAGTTCGTCGCGTCACTGGCGAGGCCGCGTACCGCGATCATCATGGTGCAGGCAGGAGCGGGCACGGACGCGGTCATCGACCAGCTCGCCGAGCGCTTCGGGCCCGGCGACATCATCGTCGACGGCGGCAACGCGAATTTCCAGGACTCCATCGCCCGTGAGCAGCGGATGGCTCCCACCGGCATCCACTTCGTCGGCGTCGGCGTCTCCGGCGGCGAGGAGGGTGCGCTCAACGGCCCGTCGATCATGCCGGGCGGCTCGGAGGAGTCCTACCGGACCCTCGGGCCGATCCTCGCGTCGATCGCCGCGGTCGCCGAGGGCGAGCCCTGTGTCACGCACGTGGGCACCGACGGCGCCGGTCACTTCGTCAAGATGATCCACAACGGCATCGAGTACGCCGACATGCAGTTGATCGGCGAGGCGTACGACCTCCTGCGGACGGTGGGCGGTCTCCAGCCGCGGGCCATCGCCGACATCTTCGCCGAGTGGAACAAGGGCCCGCTCGAGTCCTACCTGATCGAGATCACCGCAGAAATCCTGCGCCAGGTCGACGCCACCACCAAAGAGCCGTTCGTGGATGTCGTACTGGACCAGGCCGGCTCCAAGGGCACCGGTGTGTGGACCGTGCAGAACGCCCTCGATCTCGGCATCCCGGTGGGCGGCATCGCCGAAGCCGTGTTCGCCCGTGCCGTCTCCTCCAAGCCGGCGCAGCGCGCGGCGGTGCGACGGCTGGTCACCTCCCGCCCGGAAGTACAGAAGGCCGGCTCCGCTTTCGCGGAGGACGTCGCCAAGGCCCTCTACGCTTCAAAGGTCGTCTCCTACGCGCAGGGCTTCGACGCCATCGTCGCCGGCGCCGAGAAGTACGGCTGGAACATCCACAAGGACAGGATCGCCAAGATCTGGCGCGGCGGCTGCATCATCCGTGCGCGCTTCCTCAACCGTATAGCGGAGGCGTACACCGAGAATCCAGACATCGCCACGCTGCTCGAAGCACCGTACTTCGCACAGGCCGTCGCCGAGGGAGAGGCCGCCTGGCGTCGCATCGTCGCTACTGCCGCACTCTCCGGGGTACCGGTCCCGGGCTTCAGTTCTGCACTCGGCTACTTCGACTCACTGGCCGCCGAGCGGCTCCCCGCAGCGCTCATCCAGGGACAGCGCGACTTCTTCGGCGCCCACACCTACCGGCGCACAGACAAGGAAGGCACGTTCCACACCCTGTGGTCCGGCGACCGCACCGAGATCGAGGTCGAAGGCTCCAGCCACTGACCCGCTCGGGCTGCAGCTCATCGGGCACCCTGACCGCTCGGGCCCACCCTTCGCAGTCGGACACGCCATGGAACAAGCGGCCGCGCACGGCGGTGCTGGAGGACCCCTGTAGGTCATACGTACCAACACACGCTGAGAGAGCGGCCGTTGGGCCTGCGCGGTGTCGTAGTCCGGCCCGGGTGCGCCGGTACTTCTGCGACCGGAGAAGCTGTTCCCGCCGGACGTTCGTCGAGCGGGTCGGCGGACTGACGGAGCGGCACCGCCGACCGAGTATCGGAGGGGCCCGGCCACGCCTGGCCCGACGTCCCGCCCCTCCGAGAGGAGCGGGACTCATGAGGCGTCCGGTGTCACCTCAGCGCAGGTGGCGCGGCCTGTGCGGACGTCCCCCACTCCGAAGGCCGCGGGCCCACAGTGAAGGCGAGCGAGCGCAGGGAGCGCAGCGCGTCGGTCGTCAGGTAGGTCCGGTCGTAGGCGGTCCCGTCCGTGCGCGCCGACTGGATGTAGCGGTCGTCCTCTGAGGTACCGGGTGCCGTCACCGTCAGGGCACCGCGCGGGTAGTAGCGGCGGTCGAGCGTGAGATCGACCCGCTCGAAGACGGGGGTGGACAGGCCCCACGTGTCGTAGCCGGGCTGTACCGGGAAGATCCCGATCGACGACAGCACGTTCCAGGCGGACATCGTCCCCAGGTCGTCGTTGCCGGTCATGCCGGTCGGCGCGTCCGTGAAGAGGGTCAGCGCGGCATGCACCACGTCGGTCGTCTTCCACGGCTGGCCGGTCGACAGGTAGGTGTACGGGGCGATGAGGTCGGGCTCGTTCTGCGGGTTGTACTTGTCGGCGTTGTAGTAGTCGTACGGGCCGTTGACCCACACCTCGCGGGCCGTCTTCGCCGGGTCCTTCAGCAGCTGCTCGTAGGCGAAGAAGGAGTCCAGTCGCTCGTTCGCGGTGTGCGCGCCGCCGATCAGGTCGATCATGCCTGGCAGGTCCTGCGGCACGAGCCACTGGTACTGCCAGGCCGTGCCCTCGTGGAAGCCCTCGCTCTGCGCCGGGTCGGCCGGTCCCGCAAAGGCCCCGGAGGCGTCACGGGCCCGGAAGAAGCCGGTCGAGGCGTCGAAGACGTTCCGGTAGCTCTGGGATCGGGCGGCGTACCGCTCCGCGTCCACCCGGTGTCCGAGATCCCGCGCCATCTGGGCGAGCATCGCGTCCGACAGGGCGTACTCCAGGGTCGCCGAAGCCCCGTGGTCGTAGTCCGAGTCGCCCGGCTTCACGTGCGGGCGGCCCTTGATGTACGGCGCGAAGCCGTTTGCGAGGTACTCCTTGTTGGCCTCCCGACCCACCGCCGGCGAGTTCGCGGGCGGTACCCCGTCGGCGTTCTTCTTCAGGGCGCGGTACGCCTGCTCCTCGTACCCCCCGAGCAGGCCCTGCTGGTAGGCGTTGGTCAGGAACGGTGTGACCGGATCCCCGGTCATGATGTTCGTCTCGACCGTGCCGTAGCCCCACTTGGGCAGCCAGCCAGCCTCCTCGTCGATCTTGATCACGGAGATCGCCATGTCGCGGGCCTCGCGCGGTGCGAGCAGCGTGAGGAGCTGCGACTGGGTGCGGTAGGTGTCCCACAGGGACCAGTTCTGGTAGTACGTGAAGCCCTTCGCGCGGTGGACCTTCTGGTCCCAGCCGGTGTAGCGGCCGTCGGCGTCACTGCCGATGTTGGGCGCGAGGAACGACCGGTACAGGGACGAGTAGAAGGTGCGGCGCAGGCTGTCGCTGCCGCCCTGGGCGCGGACGTCGTCGAGCCGGTCCTCCCACGCCCGGTTGGCTGCACTACGGACGTCGTCGAACGAACGGCCGCCTTCGGCGCGGAGGTTGACCGCTGCGCCGCGCGCGTCGACGTAGGAGAGGGCGGTGGTCGCCTCGACGGTGCGGTCCTTGGCCGTGTCGAAGCGGAGGTAGGCGCCGTCGCGGCCGGTCTTCGAGCCCGCCGTGACGGTGTCGCCGTCCCAGGTGCCGTACGCCGTGAACGGCCGGTCGAAGCGGGTGATCGTGTACACGGTGTACGGCAAGGTGTCCTGGCAGAAGCCGCTGCCGTTGATCGCGGTGCGCACGGTCCGGTTGTCGAGGATCTCGACCTGGGTGGAGACCTTCTTGTGCAGCGACTGGCCCGCGTTGAGCAGGACGTTGGCCTTGTCGGTGGCGGGGAAGGTGTAGCGCTGCACTCCGGTGCGCTCGGTCGCCGTCACCTCGGCGTCGATGCCGGAACCGAGACCCACCTTGTAGTAGCCGGGGCTCGCCTCCTCGTTGTCGTGGCTGAACTCGGCGGCGTACTTGGCGTAGTCCGTCTCGGTGACATCACCCGTGGTCGGCAGCACCGGCAAGTCGCCGCCCAGGCCGCAGCCGACGCCGGAGAGATGGATCAGGGAGAAGCCCCGGATGTGGTTCTGCGAGTAGTCGTAACCGGTGTTGTGACCGGTGTCCGGCGAGAACTGCACCATGCCGAAGGGCACGGCGGCCCCGGGGTAGGTGTTGCCTTCGTTCTCGGTTCCGATGAACGGGTTGACCAGATCGGTGAGTTGGGCGTCGCTCGGCTGGGCAGCCTGGGCAGCCTGGGCAGCCTGGGCAGCCTGGGCAGCCTGCGCAGCCTGGGCAGCCTGGGCGACCGGAACGGCGAACAGCGCGGAGGCTGTCACCGCCCCTGCCACGCACAGGCGCAGGCGCCGGGTCCATCTCATGTCGGAAGACCTCCGGGGGATACACGTCGTTGTCTGCATGGTCAGGGGACAGGGGACAGGGGACAGGGGACAGGGGACAGGGGTCAGGGGCCAGTTCGGTCGCCGGGCACCTCGTAGGGGTCGCCGTGGCGGCCGAGGGCCGGCACTGCCGCCGGCCCTCGAAACGCCGCTATTCAGTGGTGTCAGTGGTGACCTGACGCAGTTGTGCGTCCGCCCAGTCCGCGTGGTCGAAGTTGATGCCGTCGCCGCCGTCGGTGACGCGCAGCGTCAGGCGCTGCACCCCGCGGACGTCGACGTCGAGTGCGCGAGCGGCGTCCGCGGGGGTCATCACCTCGGTCCGTGCGAGCAGTTGCCCGTCACCCAGCACTTCGAAGACGACCGTGGCGGCGCCGCCGACCTCGTCGTCGACGCCCACGTCGGCCCGGAAACGGTCGTACGCGCCACGGATGTCGACGGACACCTCGGCCGTGGCATGCATGCCGAGGCCCTTGTCGTACGCGGTGCCGCGGATGCGCAGGGGACCGCCGTCGCCTCGGGCGCTTTCCCCGTTCGAAGCGTCGCGTTCGACCGGCCCCCAGCCGTTGCGCTCCTCCGCGAACGGCAGATCGCTCACGTAGTCCACTCCCGGCGGCGCGACGAACACCCGTACCGTCCGCTCCTGGCGCAGCGCGGGGACGCCCGCCTTTGGACGCGCACGGTGGCGCGTGTGCTGAGCGCGGCGCCGGTGGCGAGTTCGTCGGCGTGAGCGGTGCCGTCCGTGACCGTCCACCCCTGCGGGGCGCTCACCCGCACGGTGGCGTCGCGTGCCGGACCGAAGTCCTCCACCTGGAACGTGCCTTCGACATCGACCGTTGTCCCCGCGTCCGCCTCCGCCTTCTGCGGTGTGGCCGACAACTCGGTCAACGGCATGCGGTCCACGGGCCGGTCGCACGTGGTGCGGCCAGGCAGGGCACGGCAGATCAGGGCGGCGAAGCCGCCGCCCGCCGACGTGGGGACCGTCAGGACGTCGCGGCGGTCGGCGACCCGGGTCTCGCGGACCAGACCGTCCGGTCCGTCACGCAGGACCTCCAGCCGCCAGCGTCCGGCGCCGAGGAAGTCCAGCGGTACGCGCCGCGTGGCAGACCCGTCGGCGGCGGTGACGTCGCCGACGAACCAGCGGTCGCCGTTACGCCGTGCGAAGGTCGCCCCGTCACCGGGGCGCCCGGACAGCAGCCGCGTCTCGTCCCAGACGGTCGGTACCTGCTCCAGGAACCGTTCGAGTTCAGGACGGGAACGGTACTCCTCCACCGAACCCGCGAAGTTCTGGAAACCGGACTCGTACACGACGGACAGGGCCAGTTCCGCGGCCTCCGAGGTGTTACGGGTGCCGAACTGGAATCCCATGGGCGTGTAGTCCATGGATCCCACCACATTCCGCGTGTACGGCAGTGTGGTGACGTCGGCGAGAGACACGTTGCCCTGCTCGGCACCGTAGACCGCCTCCATCGACATGACGTGCGGCCAGGTTCGCTGGATGCCGTGCGGGATGGTCGATCCGTGGAAGTTGACCAGCAGGTGCCGTTCGGCGGTCGCCTCAAGGATGTCGTCGTACCAGCGGAAACGCTCCTGCGCATCCGAGTCCATGAAGTCGATCTTCAACCCGGCCGCGCCCCACGCCTTGACCCTGTCCAGGGTCTCCTCGCGTTCGGCGGCCGTGTCCAGATCGGACCAGTGCATCCACACCAGGATCTTCACACCACGCCGCTGCGCGTACTCGATGAGCCGCGGCATCCAGTCCTCGGTCTTCCACCCGTCGTCCACCAGCGTGTACTCCCAGCCGTGGGCGGCGCTGTAGTCGACGAACCGCTGCTGGGTCTCCAGGCTGCGCTGCGCCGCGCCGAAGCCGGCCAGCCAGGACCAGGCGACCTTCCCAGGGTGAATCCACGCGGTGTCCGCCACCCGGGAGTCGGGCGCCAGGTCGTCGACGAGGGTGGACTCCGTGACGGTGGCCAGGTCACCGATGACGGCGGTGCGCCACGGCGTGGCCAGCGGGCCCGCCGAGTCGATGCGTCCGTCGGCGAGTTCCACGGCGTAGCGGCCGCTTCCGGCGTCGTGCGCGAGACGGCTGCCGGCATAACGGCCGTCCACGTCCGACTCCGTGAGCAGGACATAGGACTCGCCGACCCGGAAGAGCGAAGGGTACGCGTAGTCGCCCGCCGCGGCGCCTGCAGCGGTGGTTTCGGTGCGGGGCCGTTCGTAGTTGGGTGTGTACGGCATCAGCCACGCCGTGGCCTCATCCGGCACCTGGAAGGCGGAAGCCTCGCCGAGCACCGTCACCTCGTCGTCGCCGGGCAGGACATAGCGGTAGGCGAACCCGTCGTCCGAGACACGGACGACCAGGTCGAGCCGGGCACCATCGTCCTTGGCGAAGGAGAACCGCGCCTCGGTCATATGGGCCACACGCCGGCGCTGCTTGCCGGTCGTCGTGGAGTACTGTTCGGTCACTTTCCGTACGGTGTGGCCACGAAGCCGCAGACCGGCGGTCAGGTCGGAGGCATCGGTGGTGATGCCGACCGGGGCGGGCTCGAGCACGGTGGTGCTGCCTCGACGTACGCCCAGCGACAAGGTGCCTCGTGTGTCGTCGAGTTGCAGATGCGCGGTCAGGTCGTCGCCGGGCTCTCCCGCCCTGTGCGTCAATTTCCACGACGTGGCCGCCGCGCTCCCGGTGGCCGCCGCGGCCGGGGGATTGGGACTTCCGAGTGCCACGGTGGCGCTCACAGCTGCGGCGAGCAACGTCAGCAGCCTGCGTCTGAACCGGTGCGTTCCTGCGTGCACGTAGGCCTCCACTTGAGTCCGACAACGTTGTCAGTTCTGGCGTCCCACTCCTCAGGGGAGTGCTCCTCAGGTCACGAGGTGATGGTGAGGGACGTGAGTGCGGTGTGGCCTTCGGCCGGGGCGGTGACTCGGAGTGCCACATAGCGGGCCGTGCTGTCGGTGCGCAGCAGTCCGCGCGCCGTCAGCCGTGCCGCTCCGGTGTATGTACGGCCGTCCCTGCTGAACTCGGCCTGCGCTGCCGGGATGTGCCCGCCCCGCCACTGAGTGCGGATCTCCGTGATGTGCCGCTCGGCACCCAGGTCGACGACCATCCGACCGTCCGGGCCGGGGGTCCACGCGGTGCCCTCGTCCCCGTCGACCGCGGCGTTCGGGTCCGTCATGCCGGGCGGCAACGGTGCGGTCGGGAAGGCGGGGCGGCCGAGTGCGAGATCGGCAAGCGGGTACGCCGTGGCGCGCGGCACGGTGACCGTGGTCGTACGGCCCGCACGGACCGTGGCGTCGAGGCTCCTGCCCTGAGCGGAGACAGTGACGTGGCAGGAGGGTCCGCCGAGTCGCACCGTGCGGCCGTCGAGCACCTCGGCGCGCAGACCGACGGGAACGCGCTCCCCGGAGAGGACGAAGCGCGCTGGCAGCAACACGGCGGAGGCGGCGGACAGTTCGGCTCGATATGCCGTGCCCGATTCGGTGACGGTCTGGACACCCTCGTACAGGCGGATTCCGTCGGAGTGCGAGCCCGGGATCGTCACTGTGGTGGTCACCGGATCCGAGGAGAGGTTGAACAGGCTCAGGTAGTCGTCGGTGAGAGCGGCCTTCACCTGGGCGGACTGCACCGAGGGGCTCTTCCGGACGGCTGCGGCGCGCAGCCGCTCGGGCGTCGCGCCCGGGAGTCCCTCGACCACAAGCCCCTCGGCCGGTCCGTCGGAGAGGACGACCGTGTTGCCGTACACCGAGATCGGGTTGGTACCGCCGCGCACGACGAGACCGGCACGGCCGTCGATGTCCAGCCAGCCGCCGCGGCTGGTGAGGTCCGCCCGCGGCCAGGCGGCCAGGTCGGCCCACTTCTGGCCGTCGACCGATCCCTGCATCCGGTACGCGCGGCCCGCCGCGGTCTCCCAGCGCAGCGTCACCCGGTCCACGTCCAGGGCCGCGCCCAGATCGACGGTGATCCAACTGTCCACGCGAGGACGGTCCGCACGGGACACCGCCCAACGGGTCGAGCCGTCGCCGTCGACCGCGAGTGCGGGCTCCTTGCCCGGGTCGAAGGAGGACGCGGAGGCCGTCGCCCCGGCGCCGCGCGCCAGATCGGCGCCCGTGGCTCCGTCGCGTATCTCGAAAGCGTACAGCGAATAGCCGTACGAGGGGTCGGGGCGTGTCCCGAGCATCCGCAGATGGCGGAACCGGCCGCGAGGAAAGGTGAGTTCGTCGACTCGCGGGCCGCCGGGAGTCGAGGTGCCGGCCTCTGCCGCGACCGTGGCGCTCCCCTCGGCCGCCCGGTACGTGCGGCTTCCGTCCAGCCCCGGCATCCCGGGCATGCTCAGGTTGTGCACCTCCAGGTGCCCTTCCCCGGCGGCCGTACCGGAGGTCGCGTACACGACGGCGCCGGACGGCAGAGTGGTGAACCCCGCGTACCCGGCGTCCAGGGTGAGCAGGCTCGCGCTGCCGTCGAACCCGTCCCGCAGCCGGGAGTACGCGACGACCGGCCGTCCGGTGACCTTGGCGCTGGTGCTCGGCAGGAACATCGGTGTCGTACCGCTGAGTGCGAACAGCCAGTCGTCATGGGCCGGTTGCCAGGCGAACTTCACGAAACCGGCCTTGCTGACCACACCGGCCCATGCGCCCGGTGACTGATGGGAGACGAGGCCGGGACCCGAGCCGTAGTCGCTGACGCCGCTCGCCTGCTCGAAGAGCTCGCGCTGTGACAGGGGACGCACGGGTGCGTTCCCCGACCGCGCCCGCCACTCGTGGAGCAGATAGCTGATGGCCAGTTCGGCGCGCGCCTCCGGTTCGTACTTGGGCTCGCCCGAGAACTTCGCGAGGCGATACTGCGGCGGGTACGCCTGGTAGGCCTCCAGCCGTTCGGCCAGGGCGAGTTCGCAGCGGGCCGCGGCGCGGTCTCCGACCACCTGCGCGAGGAAGGCGAGCGGAATGACGTCCCGACCGTAGAGGTGTTCGCGGTCGGCGACCATCGGCATCAGGGGCTCTCCCGCATCGCTCATCACCCCGAGCAGGGTGCGCCACAACGGCGCGGCATTCGGCTGCTCCGTGAGCACCTCGGGCAGGGCGCGGCCCGCCACGAGGAAGTGGGCGCTGTTGCGTCCCGACGTACGCCAGAGTTCTTCCTGGTAGTGCGGGCCGAACGAGCCGTGGTTCTCGACGATGAACGTGTCGTACAGGTTCTGCGCGGAGTTCGCGCTGACGGCGACCCCGTCCACGCGGGCCGGGTTGGCGAGGTCGGCGGCCGGCAGCCCCGCCTCGTTGCGGCTCCACCGGCCGAAGGCGGCGCGCCATGCCTCGTACCGCGGATCGTCGCTCGCCCAGGCCAGACCGGGGGCCAGAGACTGGGTATAGACCCCCATCTCCTCCAGCTTGGTGTCGCCTTCGAACCCCCCGCTCAGGCCGTGCGGGGTCCAGCCGGCGGAGTCGGGATCATCGGCCGTGCCCAACTGGGCGGTGTACTGCGCCTGTTCGCGGGCAATGTTGTCGACGTCCCGGCGCGTCGCCTCGTCGAGGTCGTCCCACAACAGGCGGGCCGCGAGCACGAAGTACGACTGGAACGTGGTGTCCCAGAACAGCTTCCGCCCCCACTGGGCGCCGCCGGTCAGCCGGTTGGACGCCGCGAAGTGCTTCACGGTGGCGACGGTCCTGGCGCGCAGGGTGTCCTTGTCGACTCCGGCACGCTCGGCGTCGTACGGGCCCCGGGTCAGCAGGACGGCGTTGCCGAGCACGACCGCGAAGCCGAAGTCCTTGTCGGTGTAATGGCCTTGGGCCGCATCCCACTGCTGTTCCGACCAGCGGGTGTGGGCGAGGAGGACGCGGTAGTACGTGTCGGAGACAGGGTCCGCTCCTGGAGTGGGGGTGGTTGTCGCGGCGGAGGCCCGGCCCGAACCCAGGGCGAGCGGGAAGGCGGCCACGGTGCCGGTGGCGCCGACCAGTTGTATGGCCTGACGGCGGGTGAACCCCACGAGGTGCTGCGACATCGGCGATACCCTTCGACAACGTTGTCAGAGCGTGCGGTCATTCTGTGGCCGCGCCGTGTGCACGTCAAGGCTCTTGGAGCCCCTTGCGGCACTCGGCGGGTCACGCGTGACGACCGATGTGTGCGCGCCTGGCCTAATCAAGCATTTCCTGCCGCCCCATTGACCGACTGCTCGAACGCCGCTTAGGTTCCCCCAAGGCGAAAGCGCTTGCTGTCGCCTACCGTTCACCCCGCGCAGCCCCATCGACTGCTTTCCCGCGCCGCGCCACGTCTCGTTCGCCTGACGGAGAATTCCTCGTGATCACGCGCACACTGCGATCTTCCTCTCGACGCCTGTCGCGATGGCAACGTTGTCATCGCGCCCTGTCGAGGACCACCGTCAACGGCGGCTCGCGGGCTCCTGGTCGCGTACCTCGCACGCTCTGTCGGGAGACCCACCGCTCCTGATTTCTGACAACGATGTCAATTGCCACGCACCAGGGGACACCGCCATGACACGACCCAGCATCCGCCGGAGGCGAGGCACTCTCGGCGCCGCCGCAGGCACCGTGCTCGCCCTGCTCCTCGCCGGCCTCACCAGCTGCTCCAGCGGCAACGGCCAGAACGCGGAAGCGGGCGGGAAAGTGACGCTCACCTTCACCTGGTGGGGCAACGAGGACCGCGCGCAACGCACCAACGAAGCCGTGAACCTCTTCGAGAAGCGACACCCAGGCGTCACGGTTCGCACCTCCTTCGCGGGCTACGAGGCGTATGTGCAGAAGCTCGCCACGCAGGCGGCGGGCGGCGACCTGCCCGACGTGGCGCAGCTCGACTACCGGCAGATCTCCCAGTACGCGGGCAGCGGCACCCTCCTGAACCTCGGCCCCTACATCAAGAGCCGCACGCTACGGACCGCCGACTTCGACAAGGGCCTGACCCGCACCGGTGCCTACGAGGGCCGGCAGTACGCGCTCCCCATGGGCCGGGGATCGACCGGATTCGCCTACGACTCCACGGTCTTCAGGAAAGCCGGAGTCGCGACGCCTCGGCCCGGCTGGACCTGGGACGACTGGGTCGAGGCAGGCAAGAAGGTCAGCGCGCTCGGAATGAAGGGCCCCAACGGTCACGCCTACACCGGCCTTACCGACATCGGTGTGAACGAGGACGCCTTCGAGAACTGGCTGCGCGGCAAGGGCAAGAAGCTCTACGCCTCCCAGCACCAGCTCGGCTTCACCGCCGACGACCTGGCCGATTTCTGGACCTTCACCGACAGGCTGCGCCGCCAGGGCATCGCCTCACAGGCCAAGGACACCGCTCAGATCAGCGGCGCCGTCGAGGACACCCCGATGGGCCGAGGGCTGGCGGCGACCGACTTCAACTGGGACGGCCCCTTCCTCGGATATCCGCCGCTGCTCGGCGAGAACGTCCACCTCGCGCCCGTGCCCACGACCGACGGCAGGGCCGGCCAGTACTTCAAGCCGACCATGCTCATCGGCGCGGGCGCGGCAACCCACCATCCCAAGGAGGCCGCCGAGTTGATCGACTTCTTGCTCAACGACCCCGACGCGGGCACGATCCTCGGCGTCACCCGCTCCACACCTCCCAACCGGAAGGTCGCCGCAGCGATCGGCAAGGGCCTCACCGGCGCGGAGAAGGAGGCCTACGGCTACGGGCGCAAAATCGCCGCCTACGGCACGGAAGCACCGCCGATGGCACCACCCCGTGGCGACGTCGTCCTCCAGGTCTCCTTCACCCGCACCTACCAGCGGGTCATCTACGAGATGCAGAGCCCGCGGCAGGCCGCCGACGAGTTCGTTGCCGAGGCGAAGAGGGAGCTGCGATGACCACCACGGCCATCCCGCCCGTCACCGCACCCGATTCCGCGAGGCCGCGGGAACGGCGTGGGCGCGGTGGACGACTCCGGCCCGCCTACGTTTTCCTCTCCCCGTGGATCCTCGGGGTTGTCCTCCTGACGCTCGCGCCCATGGCCGTGTCCTTGTACCTGTCGTTCACCGACTACAACCTCTTCGACGCCCCCAAGTGGGTGGGGCTGCGCAACTACACCGACATGTTCACCGCGGACCCGCGTTATTGGCGGTCGGTGGGCACCACGCTCCTGTATGTCGTGGTTGCCGTCCCGCTCAAACTGGCCCTCGCACTGGGCGTCGCGCTGCTGCTCAGGAGCACGCGCAGGGCCAAGGGTTTCTACCGCTCGGCCTTCTACGCCCCCTCACTGCTCGGCGCGAGCATGTCGATCGCGCTGGTCTGGCGAGCGCTCTACAACGACGGCGGCACCGTGGACGACGTGCTGTCCTCCATCGGTATCCACACCGGTGGTTGGGTCGCCGACCCCCACCTCGCGGTGTTCGTCGTCGCCCTGCTCTCCGCCTGGCAGTTCGGCGCCCCGATGGTCATTTTCCTGGCCGGGCTGCAGCAGATCCCGTCCGACCTGTACGAGGCCGCGGCACTCGACGGCGCGGGACAGTGGCGGCGGTTCGTGTCCGTGACGCTGCCGATGCTCTCCCCGGTGCTCTTCTTCAACCTGGTGCTGGAGACCATCCAGTCCTTCCAGGTCTTCACACCCGCGTTCGCGATCAGCGGCGGCAAGGGCGGCCCGGCCGACTCGACCATGTTCTACACGCTCTACCTCTACGAACGTGGCTTCTCCGCCTCACACATGGGCTACGCCTCCGCCATGGCGTGGATCCTGCTCCTGGCCATCGGCGCGGTGACGCTCGTCCTTTTCAAGACCTCGCGCTCCTGGGTCTTCTACGCCAACGAGGGGGCCTGATGGCTACGACCGCGCCCGGCCTCAAGAGCAACGACAGCCGAGCTCGCACCGTGACCGTGGTGAAGCACATCGGACTGCTGGCCACGCTGCTCGTCCTTCTCTACCCGCTGGTCTGGCTGCTTGCCACGTCTCTCAAGCCTGCGGACGAAGTCCTCACCAGCCTGAAGTTGCTGCCGAGCCGATTCGAGTGGGCGAACTACACCACTGCCCTGGACGGTGTCAGCGGTGTCACCGTGTCCCGGCTCCTGATCAATTCCCTCCTGATCAGCGTGGGTTCGGTCATAGGGAACGTCGTGTCCTGCTCGCTCGCCGCCTATGCCTTCGCCCGGCTGCGCTTCCGCATGCGGGGCGTGATGTTCGGCTTCATGATCGCGACGATGATGCTGCCGCACCACGCCGTGCTGATCCCGCAGTACATCATCTTCAACAAGCTCGGCATGGTGGACACCTACTGGCCGCTGATCCTGCCCAAGTTCCTCGCCACGGAAGCGTTCTTCGTTTTCCTCATCGTGCAGTTCATGCGCGGCCTGCCACGTGAGCTGGACGAGGCCGCCCGCATCGACGGGTGCGGGCCGTTCCGGATCTTCTGGTCGGTCGTCCTCCCGCTGACCCGGCCCGCGCTGATCACCACCGCGATCTTCACCTTCATCTGGAGCTGGAACGACTTCTTCACCCAGCTGATCTACCTCTTCGACCCGGAGAAGTTCACGATCACGCTGGCCCTGCGCAACTTCGTCGACCAGTCGAGCAGTTCCGCGTACGGCCCGATGTTCGCGATGTCGGTGATCTCGCTTCTGCCGATCGTCCTGTTCTTCTTCGCCTTCCAGCGCTATCTGGTGCAGGGCATGGCGACGTCCGGGCTGAAGGGTTGAGCCGTGCGTTCTCTCGTGCACGAACGCCGGGAGCCGGGTGAGCTGTTCGGCCGTCGCTTCTCGCTCTTCGCCGACATGCTCGCCGTCGGCCTGGCCGCAGCGGTCGCTTCCCTGCCGCTCATCACAGCTCCGGTGGCGCTGGCCGCGGCCAGCGCCGTCCTGCGGCGCGCGATCCGCGAGGACCGTCCGGTGACGCTGGGGGAGTACGTCACCGAGTTTCGCGCCTACGGACTCCTGCGTTCCCTGCTGGCGGGCGTGACGGTCTTCGCGGCTCTGACCTTGGTCGTCCTCGACCTGATGCTCGCAAGGGCAGGCCTTCCGGGCGCCCGCCCGGTGTCGTGGGCACTGACCGCTCTCGCGGCAGTGGGACTCGTCCTTGCCCTGCGCACCGCCGCGGATCCGGAGGCGGCGCGCGGCTGGCGTCCGGCCCTGCGCCGGGCCGTGACACGCTCCATTACCGATCCGGCGGGCTGCGCCCTGATCGCGGCAGCCATCGGGCTGTGCGTCGCGTTCCTGTGGATGCTGCCGCTGCTCGCCCCGCTCCTGCCCGGGCCGCTGGCCTTCGCCGTCACGGCCGTCGAACTCCGTAACGAGCCTCCCTCCGACGAAAGGTGATCTTCGCCATGCCTCCTGTGAGCCGCCGTCTCTTCCTCGGTGCGGCCTCGGCCGCCTTCCTTGCCACAGGCACCGGACCCGCCGCCGCGGTGTCGGACACCATCCGACACAGATCCAGAGACTGGACCTTCGAGAACGACTCCCTGCGTGCCACCGTGACCTACCGGAACGGCCGGATCCACCTCACCCGGATCCTCAACAAGTGCGCCGGAAGCGACTATCTGAGTGCCCCCTCGTTGCTCTTCGCTCACGAACTCGACGGTGCCGACACCGTGCGTGCGGACGACGGAGGGTGGCGCCTGGGAGCGACGACCAGGGAACTCATCACCGTACGCACGAAGGAGAGGTCCTGGCGGGTCGGGGAGCGCGTCCGCATCCCCCTGCGCAGAACCGTGCCCTGCCCGTTCCGCGTCACCTTGGTCTTCGAGATCTACGACGGTGACGCGGGCCTGCGCTACTTCACGCTCGTCCGAAACGAGGACCCGGCCCGCGAACTCACCCTCACTCGCTCCACCGTGATCGACCTACGGCTGCCCTACGAGCCGCACACCCTCCACTACGTCCCGAACATGAAGTGGTTCAGCACCCGCGGGTCGCTGAGCACCGAACCCGTCGGCAGGTCCTGGCCGAAGAAGGCCCTCACCGTGTACGACACCGGGCACGGCTGGAGCGTGAGTCCCGAGCTCAACTGGAAGACTCAGCGTGGCAACGGCAACTACCCGACCGACTACATGCTGCCGCCGTTCGCCGGCATCAACGCCTGGCACGAGCAGGACACCGTCTCCGTGGACACGCACCCCGAATCGCTGCAACTGACGCTGCTGCCGGGGGAGGAGTTCGAGTACCTCGCGGTGAACCTCACGGTCTTCAAGGGCGACGTCGTCGACGGCAAGATGGCCGACGAGCTGCACTTCCGCAAGCGCTTCAAGTACCACCACACGACCACGCTCTTCCACCAGAACGACTGGGACTACCGCGGCGGCCCGGGCCACGAACTGCCCGCCGGCTACTACTACGACACCGTCATCCCGCAGACCAGGCGGGCGGGCCTCGACATGGTGATGCTCGACGACTACTGGAACACCACGCGCGACTCCATCGAACCCAGCGACGCCATGAAGAAGTCCATCACCAGCCTGGCCACGCTCTCGAAGACCCTCAAGGACAACGGACTCGGCTTCGGTCTGTGGTTCTCCCTGTCGGGAGACGGCCACCTCAAGGGCCGCGACCTCGCCGACCCGTCCCAACTCGCCTACAAGAGAGGCCAGATCGAGACACTGCTCAACGACTACGGCGTCACCCAGCACATGATCGACCTCACCGAGTACTGGCAGAACGAGCAGACGACTGCCTACTCGCACGCGAGTGACAACGTCTACCGCAAGGCCGTCCTGACCCGGATGATGCTCAACGACCTCGTGACGAAGAACCCCCAGTACCTGCCCAAGCTCACCAGCGAACTCGACATCGCCCCCACGCAGGGCGACCGCAACAACGGCCTGCTGCACATCGCGTACAACGGCTGGAACACCTCCAACGGAGGCATCACCGGAGAGGACCTGTCGCTGCGCACGGCGCTCACCGCGTTCGGACACCTGCCGATGGGCGCCACCTACATGAACGGCGGCAAGATGACCGGCCGCATGGAGGACTACTACTCCTACATGGCCGTCCGGGCGGTCAAGTTCGGCCAGGATCCAGGCGACCCGAGCAAGTGGCCGGAGGCGGCGGTGAAGCTGATGGGCGTCTTCAACGCCTGGCGCAGGCGGCCCGAGATCACCGCCCTGACGGACGGCCAGTTCTTGCCCGTCCACCTGGGCCAGGGCTGGGACACGACGGAGTGGGACAGCGGCAAGGGCCCGTATGTGTGGATGTGGGCGGACGCCTCGCGCCGCACCGCCCTCCTCATCGCGACCGCGGCCGGAACACCCCAGACCACCGTCGATGCGAAGGTGCGCTGGCTGAAGGGCCGTACGACCTACGCCGTCACCGACATCACGATCGATGACGACGGCAGCCAGGCCCACGCCGCGAAGGGGGAGTTCACGGGCGAGCAGCTGCGCACCGAGGGACTGCCGGTCGACCTGTCCGAGAACACCTCGAAGGGCAAGGCATTTTGGTTGGAGGCGGTGGTGCGGTGAGGCGTCGGGACCAGGGCCGAGCGAAAGACCAGGAGCAGCAGGGGGGGCGTCGGCGCACTCATACCGGCAGGGGCGTCGCTCCCCAGGCTTCGGCCCAGTCGTAGACGAGGGTCTCCGCACCAGCCCGCCAGCGACGAGGAGCCGTGGTGGACAGCCAGTCGAGGGGTTCGACGCCACCGGGCGTCCCGCCGTCCAGCGCGATCCTGATGGCTGCGGCAAGGTCGCTGTTTGTGCGGTCTGTGCGGGCGGCGGGGTCCACCGAGACGAACAGGGCTGTACCGGAGCGCGCCACCAGGTCCAGGAACTGCCGGTTGAGATTCCAGTCCGTCTGCGGTGTGCAGGGCACGCAGTCCGCGTCCACGGTGAAGAACCTGTTGTGCTGGGCCAGCCGGAAGGCGAGTGTGTTCACGCCTATGCGCCGGGTCCGCTCCCAGCTGCGGCCCGAGGTGTCGTCGCCGGACCGTTGCACCCGCACCAGGCCCGCGGACAGAT
Organism: Streptomyces sp. NPDC048275; assembly: GCF_040652275.1. Classification (NCBI taxonomy): domain Bacteria; kingdom Bacillati; phylum Actinomycetota; class Actinomycetes; order Kitasatosporales; family Streptomycetaceae; genus Streptomyces; species Streptomyces sp. NPDC048275. Next base: position 13,418 of record NZ_JBEZLR010000067.1, on the reverse strand, counting down.
GGCCGACCGTATTGCAGCCGATCACCACCGTGTCCCCGGCGGCCTCGGCGATCGTGCGATACAGGCGGACCAGGATCTCGGCGCTCGTCAAGGACCCGTCGGCCAACGACCAGCCCGGCGAGGCGAGTTCGGCGGGGAAGCCGGGGGCGAAGCAGCCGAACACGTCGTACGTGGAGAAGTCGTGCTTGATGAGTTCGTACCCCCATCGCCGGAACCGGGTCACGTCCCCGGTGACCGTCTCAAGCGCCACGTCCAGTGACGGGTCGAGGGGGAAACCGGCATCCCTCCGTATGCCGGGCCGGACGGCGGCGGTCTCGGTCCGGGAGAGCAGCGGTCGGAACCACAGGCCCGGCCGGGCACCGGTCTCCGTGATCCGGGTGGCCATGTCCTCCATGTCGTCGAACACGCCCGGCAGCCCGGTGTCCCAGGGGCCGCCGGGCGCGGATCCGCCGCCCTCGGTCCAGCCGTCGTCGATCACGCAGTACGGGCGAACGGGATGCCCGTCGGCGTACTCCACGACCGTCCGCGCGTCCCTCAGTACCGCGTCGGGGCCGAAGCCACGTCCGTAGGCGTAGTACCAGTTGTTGCTGCCCACGACGGGGCCTGTGGAAGGCAGTGGGTCCGGGCTCATGACTGTGCTGAGCGCTTGGTGTGCGGCGAACGGTGTCGGGGCCGCAGCGGTCACCACCGTGGCCACGTCCAGTACTCGCTCACCCGACAGCACCGGCAGGCCGCCGCTGCGTACATCCGCTTAGAGGGTGATGCCGTCCTCGTCGACCGTCCAGGAGCACAGGGCGCCAGCTCTGGTCCGCACCCCCCACCCGGTCGTCGTTCCCCCGGACGCACTGGTGATCAGGACGTACCAGGGCAGCGCGCGATTCGGCTGCAGAGTCCGCCACTGAAGATCGCCGTACCCGCGCTCCCAGGCATCTCCGAGGATCCGTGCGCCTTCGGGTGTGTTGTGCCTCCAGCGCAGCACGATCCGCGACAGTCCCTCGGCGCCTGCGCGGGCGCATACCCGCAGACCGCCGGCCGCCCGCTCGGCGGTGACCTGGGTGCCGCGCACCGTCCAGACACCTTCGGTGGCCGGAGCCGCCGTGTGCGGCCGGGTGTCGTCGGTCATGACGTGGACGGTGTCGGGCAGGCACAACACGGCAGGCTCCTCGGGGTGGTTGCAGTGACGGCGCCGGTCCCGGCGGTCGCCGTCTCGGCCACTGACGCAGGTCAGGCGAGTCCGCTGCCCGCGCTCGGCGCGGCGGGCAGGGTCCGCGGGTGCACGGGAAACAGGTGCCGCACGCCGCCCCCGCACAAGTCGAGGGCGAGTTCGCAGAACATGGCGTTGGCCCAGCCGAACCAGTCCCGGGTGAACCGGCCCGGGTCGTCGACATGGAAGCTCTCGTGCATCAGGCCGGTGCCGGCGGTCGTGGCCGCCAGTGTGTCCAGGGCCTGCGCTGCGTGGTTCGCGTCGCCGGTCAGGCCGGCGGTGGCGATCGCCAGCGGCCAGACGTGACTGTCCGGCGTATGCGTACTGCCGAGGCCGGACGCGTAACTGCCGCTGAAGAACGATGGGTTCGCCTCGGAGAGCGCAAGACGCCGGGTCGCCTGATAGAGCGGGTCCTCCGGTGCGCACCAGCCGCTCAGGGGGAGGCTCAGCAGACTCGGGAGGTTGGCGTCGTCGCCGAGCAGCGCCGTCCCGAGGCCGTCGACCTCGTAGGCCAGGACGGATGCGCCGTCGACCTCGACCACCGCGTGCGCCAGGATTCCGGCGTCGATCTCGTCGGCCAACCTCCGGGACTCGCGGGCGAGTTCCGCGTCGCGGAGGGCGGAGGCGGCCAGTTCGGCCAGCCCGTGCAGGCTCGCCGACGCCAGCGCGTTGGCCGGGACGAGATAGCCGTGTCGGCAGGGATCGTCGCTCGGCCGGAAGCCCGACCACGTCATACCGGTCCGCCGGACGCCGGCTCCGCGGCCGCCCTGGGGAAGGCTGTCACCGGCGAAGGGGCCGGACGGCCGGACGAACCAGTAGGGCGAGTCCGTGTGGGACTGTTCCGCCCGCCACATCCGTACGATCGTCCAGGCGGCACGGTGGAAGGCCCTGTCGAGGTGGTCCTCGCGACCGGTCGCCCGCCGGAACGCGTACGCCAACTGCAACGGCGCGCAGAGGGAGTCGAGTTCGTACTTGCGCTCCCACACCCAGTCTCCCGGCGTGGGCCGGTCGGCGGGCTCGCCGTGCGCGCCGGTGGGTCCGTCGTTGAAGGCGTTGGCGTACGGGTCCAGCAGGACGCAGCGGATCTGACGGCGCGATACGCCGACCAGGACGTCGCCGACCTCAGGATCCGTGGCCACGGCGAGGTAGGGCCGGACCTGGGCGGTACTGTCACGCAACCACATCGCCGGGATGTCTCCGGTCTTGACGAAGACTTCCGAGACGTCTGATGGCTCAGTGCCCCAACTCATCGATGTGGTCCACGTGTTGGTCAGGCAACTCTCGACGATGTCCGCTGCCGGGCTGCCCCGCAGTTCGGTGGCCAGTCGTCGTCCGAGTGTCCTCAGCGACTCCGGAGCCGCCCACAGTGTTCCGGATGTTGATCCGGGAAACGTTACCATCGCGCCTCGTGACTCCCTCTGGGGCGTGCGCCACCGTGTGATCAACAGGGAATGGAAACGTTACCTTGAAGGAGCTGGAGACCACCAGACGGTCGGGTCCGCCCAGTCTGAGTCATCGCCAACTCCTCGGAGGGAGAAGGTGAGCGCGTGTGACAGCCACTCCGCACCAAGAGACGCGAACCACCGCACCACCTGTGGTTCGGCCGCCCGAACAGGGACGCCCTGGGCGCCTCGGGCGACCATGGCGCCCGCGAAGGAAGCCGGCGTCGGACACCCTGGCCGCGTACGTGTTCATGGCACCGGCCCTCATCGGCTTCACGGCGTTCGTCGCCTACCCGCTGATCCGGTCGGCCTACTTCGCGCTGACCAGCTACAACGGCCTGTCGGACCCGAAGTTCATCGGTCTCGACAACTTCCGCAGGATGTTCACCACCGACCCGTCCTTCTGGCCCTCGGTGCGCGCCACGCTGCTGCTGGTCGTGCTGTACGTGCCGCTGTCGCTGGCCATCGGGCTGGCCCTGGCGGTGTTCTGCAATCAGCGGATGCGGGGCGTCCGCCTGCTGCGCACCCTGTGCTACCTGCCGGTCGCCCTGCCCGTGGTGGCCACGATCACGCTCTGGAAGTTCGTGTTCAACCCACAAGTCGGCCTGGCCAAGCAGGTGTTGACGTGGCTTCACCTGCCCACCAGCGAGTGGCTGTCCGGTACGAACTCGGCGATGCCCTCGATCGTGATCGTCATGCTGTGGAGCGTCGGCTCCACGGTGATCATCTTTCTCGCCGCGCTCCAGGCCGTCCCCACCGAGCTCTACGAAGCGGCCAGGCTCGACGGCGCCGGCCCCCGCACGGTGTTCTTCCGGATCACCCTGACGCTGATCAGCCCGATCATGATTCTGCAGGTGGTCCTACAGATGGTGACGGCCCTTCAGGCGTTCAACCAGCCGAAGATCCTCTCGCCGGACGGCCTGGGCGGTCCCGGGTTCAGCACCAGGACGCTGATGCTGTCGATCTACGCCAACGGCTACCCCAAACTCGGGCAGGTCTCCCAGTTCGGCTATGCCTCCGCCCAGGTGTGGGTGCTCTTCCTCGGCATCGTCGTCGTGATCGCCGCACGACCGTCGCGACCACCGTCAAAGCGGGACTGAACACGTCGTCCAGCATCGGCGTGCGATTCACCACCCAGTGGGCCGGCCAGTCGAACGACCTGATCACCGCCTACTGGCCGGACATCATCCAGGGCAAGAAGCCGCTCTCCGAACTCCAGACGATGACCGACAAGATCAACGAAGTGATCAAGAACAACAGTTAGCCACCCGGGCCGGGCAGTTGGCCGGGGCTGGAAACGTATCCTGAGGGTGGCCCCGGCCCCGGTACGCGATGGAAAGTTGGTCTTCGCCTCACGTGAGCAGTCGTCCCCCGCACCGCCAGAACGCCAGGCCCACGATGCGCGATGTCGCGGAGCGGGCCGGAGTCGCCGTCGTCACCGTCTCCCGCGTCGTCAACGGCATCGGAACGGTCCGCGAGGAGACGGCCGACCGTGTGATCGCGGCGATCAACGCCATCGGGTACCAGCGCAACGAGATCGCGCGCTCGCTCCGCCCCGGGCAGAACTCCATGACTATCGGGCTGCTGCTCGGCGACCTGACCAACCCCTTCTACGCGTCCCTCGCCAAGGCCGCCGTCGAAGTGGCCAACCGGGCCGGCTACGCAGTCCTCCTCAGCACGGCCGACGAGGACCCGGAGGTCGAACGCCGCGCCGTGGGCGAGCTCATCGGACGACGCGTGGCCGGGCTCATCATCGTCCCCGACCAGGGTGACCACGCCTTCCTCAACGAGATCAACGGCCATGACCACGTACCCATCGTCTTCGTCGACCGGCCGGCCATCGGCGCCGAGGCCGACGTCGTCCTCGTCGACAACGAGGACGGCGGACGCAAAGCCACCCAACACCTCATCGACCAGGGCCACCGCCGGATCGCCATCCTCGTCGCCCCCTCCTACTACAGCACCGGCCGGCGGCTGCGTGGCTACCGCAAGGCCCTCCGCCGCAACGGCATCACCCCCGACAACGACCTGATCGTCACCCTGCGCCGCGGCACCACCGAGGAAGCCTCCGCCGCCACCCACACCCTGCTCGCTTCCGACCGGCCACCCACCGCGGTCTTCTCCACCACGGGCTTCCTCACCGAGGGCGTCCTACGCGCCTGCCGGCAGCTCCAAGCCCCCATCGCGGTCGTCGGCTTCGACGACTTCAAACTGGCCGACATGCTCCCCACCCCGGTCACCGTGGTCACCTCCGACACCGAGGAACTCGGCCGCCGGGCCGCCCACATCCTGCTGGACCGCATCGATGGCGACGACGCCCCCTCCCGCCGCACCGTCCTCCCGGTCCACCTGATCGCGCGCGGCACGGGAGAGATCGGGCACCCGTAGTCAGCAGAGCATCCAGTCAGTAGAGCGTCCGCCACTTGGCGCGGGGCCACGCGAGCACGGCGTAGATCTGCGCGAATGCCGCCTGCTGGATCGCTTCCGTACCGCCGGCCGCATTGAAGTGCACGAGGCCGGTGGCGGGATCGCGCATCGTGGACCACACCTGGTCGGCGTAGTCGGCCATCGCCTGGTGGTACTTGTCCTTCTTGGTCGCGGACTCCAGGAGCAGCAGGTTCTTGAAGAAGATCGAGTTGAAGTACACGGGCTGCGTGAACAGCCGCCCCTGTGTGACGTAGTAGGCGTACGCGGCCTCGGCAATCCGCTCGGCCCGGCGCAGATAGGCACGGTCGCGGGTGACCTCGTAGAGGAGGACGTTGACACCGACCGGCACGCCCTGGTTGTAGGACCAGAAGGTCTTCTCGACGGAGCCCTGCAGGTCGAGGTGGTCCCAGAACAGGCCGCCGGGGCTCTGCAGATGTGTGTTCGTCCAGTCGTAGAAACATCTCGCCCAGTCCAGATAGTCGGCCTTGCCGGTGATCTGGTGGAGGCGCAGGGCGAGTTGGGCGCCCGGCATGTTCGAGACGGTGTTGCGGTCCCGGCTCCAGCCGGCCTGGGTCCAGAAGACGCCGCCGGGGTCGGCGTGGCTCGTGTCGGTGTCCCAGCCGGACCTGACCAGGGCGAAGATCTCCTTTGCGCGTGCCAGGGCGGCGGGGTCCCCGGTCTGCAGATGGCGCTGGACCTTCGCCAGGCCGACCCATTCGTTGTCGTCGTAGAACATGTCGCCGCCCGAGCCGTACGGGGCGACGGGGTAGGAGTCGTATCCGGGAAGCCCGGTCGTGCCTCCGGCGGCGTTCCAGAAGTGCTCCTGCGCCGTTGCCCGTTCGGCCAGCGCCGACTCGTAGGCCGCGTCCACGGCCGTGAGGTCGAGGGCGGCGATGTGCACCTGCGAGAAGGGCCATTCGTACGAGTACGGCTTGTCGTCGGCGGCCGCCGGAACCTGCTCGCGGACCAGCCCGGAACCGTCATTCGTGTCGAAGTGTCTCTCGAGCGCGGCGTACGCGGCGACGGCGCGCGACAACGCCCGGGCCGGGCTGGAGCGTTCCGCTGCGGCCGCCGGTGTGGTGGCCATCGCTGTCATCGCGGCCAGGCCGGAACCGACCATCACTCGCCGAGAGGGATACATGGGCATGGGAGGGCCTCCAGGGATGGGGTTATGGAAACGTTCCCACTGAGCGGTGGGGTCGTCAACGCTCCTGCAGGCATGAGTAGTTAAGCCCGAAGGCAATCTGGTACGGACCATTGACGCCTGAACCTGGCTGATGGGATGTTTTCGATGGTTACGTTTCCAAGATGCTCCGCCCCCCGATCTGGACAACGTTGTCCAGCATGTGAGTCGTCCGGCCCCGCACGGCGAAACAGGAGACATCGGCATGGCTGTCCCGTCACCCCTCATGAGACGCCTGAGCGCCGCCGTCACGATGGTGCTTCTGCTGGCCCTCGCCCCGGCTCTGCTGGTGCTCCGCGCCGCACCGTCCGCGCAGGCCCTCGAAAACGGCCTGGCCAGGACGCCTCCGATGGGCTGGAACGACTGGAACGCCTTCGGCTGCAACGTCACCGAGCAGCTGGTCAAGCAGACCGCCGACCACCTCGTCTCCTCCGGTCTGAAAGACGCCGGGTACCAGTACGTGAACATCGACGACTGCTGGATGTCCAAGGCTCGCAACTCCGCGGGCCAACTGGTGCCCGACCCGGTCAAGTTCCCGAGCGGCATCAGCGGAACCGCCGCCTACGTCCACAGCAAGGGCCTGAAACTCGGCATCTACGAGAGCGCCGGCACCGCCACCTGCCAGGGCTATCCCGGCAGCCTCGGCCATGAGCAGACCGACGCCAACAGCTTCGCCTCCTGGGGCGTCGACTACCTCAAGTACGACAACTGCAACCACCAGAACGTGCCCGACCAGCAGCGCTACACCGCCATGCGCGACGCCCTGGCGAGCACCGGCCGCCCCATCGTCTACAGCCTCTGCAACTGGGGCCTGGCCAACGTGTGGACCTGGGGCGCGGGGGTCGGCAACAGCTGGCGCACCACCGACGACATCAACCTCAACTTCTCCACGGTGGTGTCGATCTTCAAGGCCAACGTCAAGCTCGCCCCGTACGCCAAGCCCGGCGCCTGGAACGACCCGGACATGCTGGAGGTCGGCAGAGGCATGTCGTTCAACGAGGACCGTTCCCACTTCAGTCTGTGGGCCGAGATGGCCGCGCCGCTGATCGCCGGGAACGACATGCGCACGGCCTCCGCGGCCACTCTCTCCCTCTACGGCAACCGGGACGTCATCGCCGTGGACCAGGACTCCCTGGGCAAGCAGGGCACCGAGATCTCCTCGGCAGGCGGTCTGCACGTGCTGACCAAACCCCTCGCGAACGGTGACGTGTCGGTGGTCCTGTTCAACGAGAACGCGAGCGCGGCCACGATCAGCACCTCGGCCACCGCGGTGGGCCTCCCGGCTGCCTCGTCGTACCGGATCGACAACCTCTGGACGCACGTGATCAGTAGTACGAGCGGCAGCATCGCGGCCAACGTCCCGGGGCACGGCTCGGTCATGTACCGGGTGTCCGTCGGCAGCGGAACCAGCGTCGGGACGACGCACCCGCTGATCGGCGCCTCCTCCAACCGCTGCCTCGACGCGTACGACGGCCAGACCGCCCCCGGCACCAAGATCGAGATCTGGGACTGCGGGGGCGGCACCAACCAGGCCGTGACCCTCACCGCCGCCGGTGAACTGCGCCTCTACGGCGGTACCCAGTGCCTGGACGTCAACGGCAGCGGGACCACCGCCGGCACGAAAGTGCAGCTCTGGACCTGCACTGGTGGCGCCAACCAACAGTGGCGCTTCAACGGCAACGGCACCATCACCGGCGCCCAGTCGGGCCTCTGCCTCGACGTCACGGGCGGCGACCAGGCCTCCGGCAACGTCAACGGCACCGCGCTCGAACTCTGGACCTGCAACGGCGGCGCCAACCAGCAGTGGCGCCTGGGCTGACCGACCTCAACGGAGCTGACATGAAGTCAAAGCCAAGAAGGACACGCATGCTTGGGGCCGGCCTGCTCGCGACCGCGGTGTCCCTGGCACTCCTGATCCCGGCGTCCGGAAGCGCCGAAGCAGCGACCACAGCAGTCCAGGCGACCGTCTGCAACAAGTACTGCGACGCGCGGGACCCGGCCCTCAGCAGCCAGGACCGCAAACCCGTCACCGCCACGCTCTTCTCGCGCACGTTCGTGCTGCACTTCGACGACGCCGACGCCATGGGCTGGGCTTCCATAGGCAACGGCAGCCCCGGGGACGAGGTGTGGATGGACCGTTCGTTCGACGGCGGGCGCACCTGGTCCTCGGGCAGCCGGATCGGCGCCACCACGATCCCGGCGGGCCAGACCGGCTGGCGGACGATGATGTACAACGTCGACGACTGGGCGAACCACGGCGTCGGCGCCCTGCGCGCCTGCGGCAAGGCCGCCGACCGCACCGACATCGTCTGCACACCCTGGGCCCGCTCCACCTGGAACGCCTCCGACCGGCGCACCGCGACGGCCACCGCGCAGATGCAGTTCTACAACTACGGCACCGGTCTGTTCGACACCACCGGCTGGTGGAACTCCGCCAACGCGCTGCACGCCGTCATCGACAACGCCCGGGTGACCGGCATGCAGAGCTACACCTACGCCATCGGCCGCACCTACGACCTGCAGGTCAACGCCCAGGCGGGGCAGTTCCGCAACGACTACATCGACGACACCGGATGGTGGGGCCTGACCTGGATCGCGGCCTACGACCTGACCGGCGACCCCCGCTACCTGGCCACGGCCCGGGCCGACGCGGACTACATGGCCTCCTACTGGGACGGCACCTGCGGCGGCGGGGTGTGGTGGAGCACCGCGAAAACGGTGAAGAACGCCATTCCCAACTCCCTCTACATCGAGCTCAACGCCGCCCTGCACAACCGCATCCCGGGCGACACGACCTACCTTGAGCGCGCGAAGGCGGACTGGACCTGGTTCCAGGGCACCGGCATGGTCAACTCCGACCAGACGGTGGGCGACGGCATCAGCCTGAGCACCTGCAAGAACGGCAACGCCACGGTCTGGTCGTACAACCAGGGCCAGCTGGTCGGCGGTCTGACCGAGCTGTACAAGGCCACCAGCGACTCCTCCGTACTCACCGCCGCCCGCCGGATCGCCGACGCCAACACCACCTCGAGCAGGCTCAACACCTCGGCCGGCATCCTCAAGGACCCCTGCGAGAGCGGTGACTGCGGTGCCGACGGACCCTCTTTCAAGGGCGCCGACGTACGCGGCCTGGCGAAGCTCAACGCGGTCCTGTCCGACCGTCCCTACTCGGCGTACCTCAGCAAGCAGGCCGCGCAGGCCTACGCCTCCGACCGCAACGCGCTCGACCAGTACGGGCTGCGCTGGTACGGCCCCCTGGACAAGACCGACGCCGCCCGCCAGCAGAGTGCCCTCGATCTGATGAACGCCGCCTCCTGACCCCCACCAGCCGCCCGCGCCGCCAGAGGAGAAGCTCCATGGCCGTTCGCCGCAGACGCTCACCCGTGCACCCCGACACGCGAATACGGCGCCTGAAGCGGCGGGCATCCGCCGCAGCCCTCGCCGCCGCCGGCGCGGTTCTCCTGGCGCTCGTGTCGGCAGGACCGGTCTCCGCCCAGACACCCGTCCCCCAGTTACGGGTCATGCCCCTGGGCGACTCGATCACCTGGGGCGTCGGAAGTGCCACCACGTCGTCGTACCGGGCGTCCCTCGCGAGTCTGGTGGCCGGCCAGTCCGAGTACACCGTGCAGTTCGTCGGTTCCCAGAACTCCGGCACGCTGGCCGACCAGTCCAACGAGGGCCACAGCGGATACGTCATCTCCCAGATCCGCGACGGCATCGACGGCTGGATGTCCGCGGCCCGCCCCGACGTGGTGATCCTGCACATCGGCATCAACGACCTCGACCGGGGCGTCGACGTCGCGAACGCTCCCGCCCGGTTGACCGGCCTGGTCGACCGTATCTACGCCGACCGGCCGGGCACCAGCGTCATCATGCTGGGCCTCATCCCGACCACCCCGGACCTGGGCTCGCAGGTCGCGACGTACAACGCTGCCGCCAAGCAGCTGCAGAGCACCGAGCAGGCCGCCGGGAACAAGTTTCTCTACGTCGACCCACCCGCCCTGACCTCCGCCCAGTTCGTCGACGACCTGCACCCCAACGACGCCGGCTACCAGCGCATGGCACAGGCCCTCTCCCCGGCCCTCACCAACGCGTTCGACGCCGGATGGGCCGCCGGAAGGCGGCAGTTGAACGCGGGCACCGAGTCCGGCACCACCGGCCGTGTGCGGTGGGCGGACTTCGACGGCGACGGCCGGAGCGACTACGTCATGCTCAGCTCCAGTGGCGCGGTGTCGGTGTGGCTCAACCGGGGCGGTGACGGCCACGGCGGCTGGTCGCCACTGGGGCAGGTCGCCTCGGGCCTGACGGCCGACGCGGGCCGGGTCCGTGTCGCCGACTTCGACGGCGACGGACGAGCCGACTACATCGTCCTCGGCTCCACCGGCGCGGTGACGGTCTACCTCAACCGCGGTGGTGACGGCCACGGCGGCTGGTCCGTCCTCGGTCAGGTCGCCACCGGCCAGACCACCGACCCCACCCAGGTGAAGTTCGCCGACATCGACGGCGACGGCCGGAGCGACTACGTCCTGCTCAGCTCCAGCGGCGCGGTGTCGGCGTGGCTCAACCGGGGCGGTGACGGCCACGGCGGCTGGTCGCCACTGGGCCAGATCGCCTCGGGCCTGACGGCCGACGCCTCCAAGGTGCGCTTCGCGGACCTCGACGGGGACGACCGCGCCGACTACACGTGGCTGAGTTCCACCGGCGCGCTCTCGGCCTACCTCAACCGGGGCGGTGACGGCCGCGGCGGCTGGCTGGGGCGGGGGCAGGTCGCCTCCGGGCTGACGGCTGACGCCACCCGCGTGTCCACGGCCGACTTCACCGGCGACGGCAACGCCGACTACGTCCTCGGGGACAACACGACCAACGCCGCCACCGTCTATGCCTGGCAGGGCGGGGACGGCCACGGCGCCTGGAACGACCTCGGGCGCGTCGCCGGCGGCGTCACCATCGGCTGACCGTTCGCTTGCCCTGGTCGCGTGCGGCACCCGCGCACTCATAGCCGCCGGCTTCGGACCGGAGTCCGAGGGTGAGCTCCCCTACCAAGCGGCTTCTGACCGCCCTGGGCAAGACGATGCTCCTGCTGGCCGACGCGGCCTTCGACGGCAACGAGTTCCTTGAGGCCGTCCATCAGAGCGGGGCGTGGTTGCTGGTGCGCTCCGGGGCCCGCCGCGTCCCCACCCCCGCCGAGCACCTGGGCGACGGCTCCCTAGCCGTCGACGACCGCGCCTACGGCGCCGAAGACCGTCAATCGCTGGGCGAGGTTGTCGCCGATGACGGCGCGGCCGTCGTAGCCGAAGGCGTTGATGACCAGGATGTCGCCGGGGCGGATGTGGCAGAGCGGGGTGATCACGGCCTTGTCGTCGCCCGCAACGGTGCGGACCGGGAGCGCGGTGCCGACGGCCCTGGCCCCGTTCCAGGCCCCGGAAGCGCCCCCACGTGCGACGCCCAGGTGGTCGCGGCTGACCGCCGAAGGCCGCACGGTGATGCTGTCCTCGCATCTGATGAGCGAGGTGGCGCAGACCGCCGACCGCCTGGTGGTCGTCGGCCGGGGTCGGCTGCTGGCCGAGACGACCCGCCGTTGCCCAAGCGGCAGCCGGGTGAGAAGCCGTCGAGTGTTATGGGAGCCGAGCCGCGAGCTCGGATTCCACGTCCTGCGTCATACATACGCTTCGGTGATGCTCGAAGCCGGTGAGTCGATCGTGTCGCTCGCGATGTGGCTGGGACACTCCGACCCGGCGTTCACTCTCCGGACGTACACACACTTCATGCCGCAGGCCGGCGCTCGTGGGCTGTCCGCCATCGAGGCGTGGTTCACGGATCTCGGCTGAAAGTCCCAGAGAAGTCCCAGAGGGAGTAACAACCTGCCGGATCCAGGTAAACATGCAGGTCTTGTGTCCTGAACATGAAAGGGAGTTGGTTGTAGGCCAGCTTCTGGAAATGGTGCTGTGCGGAAGATGAAGGAGTAGTGGCCCTTCGAAGTCGCCCTGCGGGGGGAGGCTTCAAACCACCTCATGCTGCATTGGGTTGAAGACCGTTGTGGTGAGCGATGAGGAAAAGGCGTCGTGAGAGGCGTCAGGTGGGGATCGGGAAGACGAACGAAAGTGAATCGCTGCTGACGTGTCGAAATGTTTCTGAACGACATCAAAACCGGGGTGTGACCTGAATCCCGGGATAAGCCTGGCGGGCGCCCGTCTATTGGCCAGGCGGTGTCCGGCATGTAGGCGACGTGAGCCCGATCTGCGGCTTCTGCATGGAACAGGAGAAGGCAGGCACCGATACGGTCCGCCGCGCTGCGGCGGCAAGAGGGAGCACCCAAGCAGCTGACACTGCAAGGGGCTGAGTACCGAAGCGGAGCCTGCTGGCGGACCGGCTCGTAGTAGTGATGAAGCCCCTGTAACGGGAGTGGAGCGAAGGGGCCGGGTCGTTCGTGACTGTGTTGATCGCATCAACCGGACTGCGTCCGGGAGGAATCCGAGGGACCAGTTGAAGTCTCAGAGCAAGCCGTTTGAAATTTCCAAGTGGGAAGTCAAGGAGGCGTGGGAGGAAGTCAGGGCGAACAAAGGCGCACCCGGAGTTGACGGGCAGAGCATCGACGACTTCGAGAAAGACCTGAAGGGCAACCTCTACAAGGTCTGGAACCGGATGTCGTCAGGCTCGTACTTTCCGCCCCCGGTGCGCGCGGTGGCTATTCCTAAGCCTCACGGAGTCGGCGAAAGAATGCTCGGCATTCCCGCTGTCGCCGACCGGGTGGCTCAGACCGTGGTGGCACGGCATCTGATGCGGCGGGTGGATCCCATTTTCCATCCGGACAGCTATGGATACCGGCCTGGACGGTCCGCGCTGGACGCGGTGGGGAAATGCAGGGAGCGGTGTTGGAAAAGGGGCTGGGTGGTGGAATTCGACATCACCAAGTTCTTCGACAGCGTCCCCTGGGACCTGCTGGTCAAGGCGGTGGAAGCGCACACCGACGCCGTCTGGGTGAAATTGTATGTGCGGCGGTGGCTCGCTGCCCCGCTCGTCATGCCCGACGGCTCCCTGCGGGAACGGGAGTGTGGAACCCCGCAAGGCAATGCCACGTAGATAAGCAGTTCGGTGATCTCTTTCCACATGTGCACAGCGACACGCCCGGGCTGGCTGTGGATAGTCAACGGGTATAACCACT